>JASHYS010000304.1 GCA_030042915.1 Acidobacteriaceae bacterium | reverse complement strand
TACAGCGTGAACCAGCGAGCCCTCGCGCGATGGGCCGATGAGCGCCTGTCGATCTCCGAGCGCGCTGACGGTTCGCTCGACGCGGTGTTCCGCTACGACGGAACAACATGCACCAACATGGGAAGGCCGTTGGCGTTTGACTATCACGTGCGCCTGGGATCGCGCGCGGAAGGCTATCCCATTCGCGAGCAGTGCTGCGTGCCGGCCGCCGGCGACGCCGGACACACCGCCATGTGCGAATATCAGCGCGATCCTGAACGCCTGATGACGGCCATTGAGAGCGAGAAGCCGCTGCAAGGCGAGCGACTGAATGCCGTCTTATTGTGGCAGCGCCTGCCCCAAGCCGCAGGATGCTATTGCGAATTGCCCAGCCGCATGCACAAGTGGGGACTGGTGCTGGAGACGATTCATTACGCTTTGGCGCAGAAGGATCTCGCTCGGGAGAAAGAGCCATGAACAAAAAACTTTTGCAGGAAGCGATTCTGGAGCGGCCTTTGCTCGGCGATGGAGCCATGGGCACGCAGTTGATGTTTGCGGGCCTGGAGCAGGGAAATTGCGGCGAGCTCTGGAACCTCGATCATCCTGAGCGCGTCCTGGCCATTCAGCGGCGTTACGTTGATGCCGGCTCCGATTGCCTGATCACCAACACCTTTGGCGGGTCGCGCATTATGCTCAACCGGCACTCTGAGGCAGACCATGTGGTCGAGATCAACAAAGCGGGCGTCGCTATCGCGCGCCAGGCCTTCGGAGAACGCGACGGCTACGTGCTGGGCGACATTGGGCCATTCGGTGGATTACTCGCGCCCTTCGGGGACTTTACCGAGGAACAGGTGCAAAGCGCTTTTGCAGAGCAGGCGGCGGCGTTGGTTGACGGCGGCGCCGACGCCATCATCGTCGAGACGCAAACTTCGCTCGAAGAGCTTCTGCTGGGCATTCGTGCCGCTCAGGCGGCCGGCGCCAGGTGCATTATCGGCTCCATGGCTTACGATGCCACCCTCGACGGATCCACGTTTCGCACCATGATGGGTGTCGACCCTGAGCGCGCGGCGGAGTTCATGGAAGAGCACGGCGTGCACATCGTCGCGCTGAATTGCGGAACGGGCATGGAGATGGAGCGCGCGCGCACCGCCGTCGAGCGCTACAGGAGTGTCACCAGCCTGCCGGTGATGGTGCAGCCCAATGCAGGCAAACCACGGCTCGTGAACATGAAAGTGGTGTACGACGAGACCCCGGAACAGATGGTGAAAGGCGTGGTGCCGCTGCTTGAGGCGGGCGCAAACATTGTGGGTGCGTGCTGCGGCAGCACGCCCGACCACATACGCGCTTTTAGAAAAGCCATGGACGAATATTTCGAGGCCAAGGGCATGGCGGGAAGCGGAGTGCAGCGTGAAAGTCAAACTTTGTGACGTGAACCAGGCGGCGACTGAGAAGCTTCCGACGCACAGCGACGACAAGTCCGGCATCGGCGTTCACTACGTCGACGCTTATATCAAGCCCATGAATGTGAAGCTCGAAGACGGCACTCCGGTGCGCTGCAAACGGCGCGGCCTCAAGATCACACTCACTGCGGGCGCAAAGAAAGGTGAGGGGCTGATGCGGCGGCTCGACGTGAGCCGCGACCCCGTGGTGATGCTCGACGCCGCGCTTCAGGAAGCCGCAAAAGCGGCAAGCATCGAGCTCACTGTCGAAGATGGCGCAATCTTTCTCACGCTTTGATTGCGCATGGCGGCACGGCTCATGCCGCCAAGGAGTAAGAAACGGATGCAGACCTTGCGGGAAAAACTCCGCGATGAAACCCGGTTCCTGATCGCAACGGAGTTGGTTTCGGTGCGCGGCTCCATGGCCGAAAGCAGCGCCATCAAGGCCCGCAGTTTCGCCAATGAGCTGGTCGCGTGTCCGCAAATCGACTGGATTTCGATCACTGATAACGCGGGCGGCAATCCGCAGCTCGCGCCGCTTGCCCTGGGACGGCCGATCCTCTACGCAGGCAAGGAAGTGGTAATTCACTTGACTTGCAAGGACCTGAATCGCAACGCCCTCGAGAGCGAGGCGTGGATGCTGAACAGTGAGGGCTTCAACAACATCCTTGCCATGACCGGCGATTACCCTGTGGCGGGCAACGACGGCGTCGCCAAGCCGGTTTTCGATATCGATTCCATTGGACTCATTTCGCTTCTGCACAAAATGAACCAGGGTCTGGGCGCGGGACCAGCGCAGGGCGACGATTACCGCCTGGAAAAAACACAGTTTTGCATCGGCGCCGTCACCACCAACTTCAAGCTGCGCGAAGGCGAAGTCATGCCGCAGTATTTGAAGCTTGAAAAGAAGGTCCAATGCGGGGCCCGGTTCATCATCAACCAGATCGGCTTCGACTCGCGGAAAATCTCTGAGCTGCGCGCTTATATGGATACGCATGGCATGCAGCACACGCCGCTGATCGGCAATGTCTATCTGCTTGGGCCGCGTGTCGCGAAACTTTTTCATGAAGGCAGGATCCCCGGTGTCGTCATCTCCGACGCGCTTTGGGAACTGTGCCAGAAACAGAGCCGGTCGCCCGATGGCGGCAAGGCATTTTTTCTGGAATTGACAGCCAAGCAGATTGCCATCTGTCGCGGCCTAGGGTTTCGCGGGGCCTACCTGGGCGGAGTGCATAATTTTCCCGCCATTGAACGAATCCTCGAGATCGAGCAAGGCTTTTCACGCGACGACTGGAAGCAATTTGCGCGAGAAATCCGCTTCTCGCGGCCCGGCGAGTTTTTTTTCTACGCGGAAGATCCCGCCACGGGGCTTGCCGATCGGACGCGCGAAAGTCCGCGGCCGCAGAGCCACAGCAAGCACATCACTGCGGTGTACGAACTGTCGAAATGGTCGCATCGCACCATGTTCGAGCCCAATACGGCTTTCGCAAAGTGGGGAGCAAAGGCATGCGCGCGCGCTAAGGATCCCATGCAAGGGCCTCGACCTTTGCGCGTGCTCGAAATACTCAGCAAGGAGGCCCTATTCAGCTGCAAGGATTGCGGCGACTGCTCGCTGACCGACATTGCCTATCTTTGCCCCGAGTCGCAGTGCGCCAAGAATCAGCGCAATGGTCCGTGCGGCGGTACGCGCGAGGGCCGGTGCGAGGTGGACGGCTTTGGCGACTGCATTTGGCTACGCGCCTATGAGCGGTTGAAGCATGAGGGCAGGGAACTGGCCCTGCTCGATCATGCACCGGTGGTGCAAAATCAGGGCCTGCGTGGAACTTCGGCGTGGGCTAATAACTGGCTCGGCCGCGATCATTCCGCCAGGCGCGCCGCCGCATCGCCCGAGAAGATTCCCGTTGAGGCCGGAGCACTGAAATCATGAGCAAGAAACTGCACGTCATTGGCGAGCTGATGAACAATTCCTACGCTCGCGCGCGCAAGGCATTCCACCATCGCAATCCCCTCGGATATCAGGAGCTTGCCAAACTGGAATCGGCCCTGGGCGCCGATTACCTGACGCTGAACCTCGACGGCACGCAAAGAATCCAGGTGCGCCGCCAGGAGATGCTCGATTTTCTTCCTGACGTGATCCCGGCGATTCAGGAGGCAACCTCTACGCCCATTGCCTTCGATAATCCCTCCGTCGAGTATCACAAGGTAGCGCTCAAGCACTACAACCGCGCCAGAAGCGGCGCGCCTATCCTTAATTCTCTGGCCGCCTCGCGCGAACGCCTCGACGAGATGGTCGAGCTGGTGAAGCACTACGACACTCTGGCCGTGGTGATGGCCTCCGAGACATTCGTGCCCGGCGGCACCGCGCAGTGTCTCAACCCTGAAGATTCCTACCGCGCGGCCAAACATTTCGTTGAGCTGCTGGTCACCAAAGCAGGACGCCGCAACGACCAGATCATCATCGATCCCGGTCTGGCGCCGGTGGGTGCCGACACCTATGGGCTGGTGAACATCGGCCTCGACGCCATGCGCATGATGAGCGCTGATCCCGATTTGAAAGGTGTTCACATGCTCGTGGGCCTCTCTAATTTTGCGTGGGGCACACCCAGGGAAGTGCGCGAGGACTTGGAAAAGGCGTATCTCACGCTGGGGATGGAGGTCGGGCTGGATTTTGCCTTGGCCAATCCCGAAAAAAAGCCTGCGCCGCTGGCGCCCGATCACCCCATGGTGGCCAAACTCCGCAACGCGCTCGAACACGGACGGCCACGCGACGGCGAAACCCACGAGATATCCGGCTTTCGCCAGGCTGAGGCCATTATGTCCATCTGCAGGGAGGCCGAGGCCGTTGATCTCTGAGATGGATAAGACGGCACCGATTCCCGAAGCATCGGATGGACACCGCGTCTGGCTGCGCGTCGGTGCGTTGCTGGATGGCGTGAGCACCGCGCCGCTGCGCGATGCGCACGTTGTGTACCAGAAGGACCAGATCCTGTACGTCGGCGCCAGCTCTCCGCCCCCGCACCTGGTCCGCGCCGCCCAGTCCGCGCCCGACGCCGATTTGCCCGCATTCACATTGTTGCCTGGATTAATCGAGGCGCACGCGCATTTTTTTCTCCAAGGCGGCGAGCTCAATCTCGACAAGCGCGCGGCCTTCCTCGAGCAATCGCCGCAAGAGCTGTTGCGGTTGGCACGGCTGCGCCTGGAAAAACTTGTCCGCATCGGCGTGGCCGGCGTGCGCGATGCCGGCGATAAAGACGGCGTGGGCTTGGCGCTGAGCAAGCTTTACGCTTCCGGCGGGCATCCGCTTATGCCCTATGTCGACAGTCCCGGCGCCGCCATCCATCACCGCGGCCGCTATGGCGGATTCATGGCCGAGCCCATCGAGAGTTTTTCCTCGCCGCGCGCCTGCGTTGAAGCGCGCGTTAAGGCTGGAGCCGACCGCATCAAGCTCATTCCCACCGGCATCATCAACTTCAAGAAAGGCGCTGTGACGGCTGCGCCGCAGATGACCACCCAGGAGGTTGCTGCACTGGTTGCGGCCGCGCGCGAATTCGGCAGGCAAACCCTCGCTCACGCCTCCGGCGATGCTGGCATTGAGCATGTGATCGATGGCGGCGTGGATTCCCTGGAGCACGGATTTTTTGTTCGCGACGATCAGCTGGCGAAAATGCGTGACCGGCAGGTTGCATGGGTGCCCACCTTTGCGCCGGTCCAAAAGCAGGTCGATCACGCCGATGCCATGGGCTGGGATGCAAGCGTCGTCACCAGCCTGAAGAGGATTCTGGAGAATCATGCAGCCTCGCTGGTGAACGCTCACGCCATGGGCGTGCAAGTGGTCGCCGGGAGCGACGCCGGTTCCACAGGCGTGGCGCATGGGCTGGGCCTGCTTGAAGAAATGGAGCTGATGGAGCGCGCAGGAATCAGTTCGCTCGCCGTCATCAATTCCGCCACCGGAGCCGGCTCGAATCAGCTGTCGTTCAAGGAGAAGTTCGGCCAGATCAAGGCCGGCTATCGCGCTCGATTCATGGTCACGCGCCATTCGCCGTTCAAAGGCGTTGCCAATCTGCGCAAACAGAGATTCGTTGTCTTCGATGGAGCGGTCTTCGCCGGCGACGAGCACGCAGACTTCAGTGGGTTGTGAGAGCGGCGCCCCTGACGGCCGTCGCAGCCGGATTCGCGCGTCGCCGAAACGCGCAGCGTCCCGTTTCGTCCCGTTAGCTCAACGTTCCCGTCACGGAAACCTCTTTGCAGCCATCTGCGGCCAGAGGCACGGTGTTGCCTTTCACCGGCGTCCCGTCCACTGTCAGTGCAATGCAGTTGCCGGGACCTTTTCGCGTGATGGCAATTTTATAAACCGCTCCACGGAAGATTCGAGTAGCCGTGAATCCTGGCCAGCTCATGGGAATCACGGGAGCAATTTCGAGCCCGTCATAGGTGGTGCGGATTCCGAGAATCCATTGCGCAATCGCATAGTAATTCCACGCGGCTGTGCCCGTGAGCCAGGAGTTCTTGGCCTCACCGAAAGTGGGCGCGTCCTTGCCGGCAATCATTTGCGCGTAAACGTAGGGCTCGCAGCGGTGCACCTCGCTGATCTCTTCGCGCGCCGACGGATTGATGCGGAGGTAATAGTCGTACGCCTCATCGCCGTGCCCCAGCCGCGTCTCCGCAATCATCGCCCAGGGATTGATGTGGCAGAAGACTCCGGCGTTCTCCTTATAGCCTGGCGGGTAGGATGAAATCTCGCCTAGCTGGAGATAGTAGCGGGTGTACGCCGGCTGATGTACCACAATTCCATGCTGCGTGGCCAGGTGCTTACGCATCGCCGCCACGGCCTGCAGGGCCTTGCCGTCGTCGAGACCGATGCCTGCCAGCACGCAAAAGCTGTTCGATTCGGTAAAGATCTTGCCCTCGTCGCACTCCTTTGATCCGATCTTGGCCCCGAAACTGTCGTATGCGCGCAGAAACCACTCGCCGTCCCAGCCGTGGTTCTTGACAGTCTGCTCCATTCTTTCGGCCGCGCTCAGGAAATGAGCCGCGTCTTCTTTGTGGCCACGTCGGCAGGCCATGGCCGCTAGTTCGTGCGCGCTCTGCACAAACAGGCCGGCGATGAATACTGACTCGGCCACTTTGCCGTCTTTATTCGAAGCGGTTTGGAACGACATGCCGGGTGCCTCGGAGAAGCAATTCAAATTGAGGCAATCGTTCCAGTCGGCGCGGCCGATGAGCGGCAGTCCATGCGGCCCGAGACGCTCCAGTGTGTAGCAAATGCTCCGTCGCAGATGCTCATAGAGCGGCGCCTCGGAGCCGGGCTCGTTGTCGTATGCCACCGGCTCGTCCAGAATGCTCCAGTCGCCGGTCTCCTTCAGGTAGGCTGCGACGCCAACGATGAGCCAATGCGGATCGTCGTTGAATCCGCTGCCAATGTCGTTGTTCCCGCGTTTGGTGAGCGGTTGGTACTGGTGATAGGCGCCGCCCGTTTGCAGTTGCGTCGCAGCCAGATCGAGGATTCGCTCCCGCGCACGCTCCGGCGCCATGTGCACAAAACCCAGCAGATCCTGATTGGAATCGCGAAAGCCGAGTCCACGTCCGATGCCCGATTCAAAGAACGACGCGGATCGTGAAAGGTTGAACGTTGTCATGCACTGGTACGCGTTCCAGATATTCACCATGCGATTGGTGTGGATATCGGGAGTCTCCACATGGAAAATGCCCAGAGAACGATCCCAGTATTCGCGCAGGCCATCGAAGGCCGCGTTGGCCTCTTTAACGCAGAGATACCTGGCCATCACCGGCTTCACCAGCTTTTTGTTGAGCGTTTGTGAACCGGGAGGATCGAACTTGTGATCGTTGGGGTTCTCGTGGTACCCGAGCACGAAGACGATCTGCTGCGTCTCTCCTGAAGCCAGCTCCAGATCAACCTGGTGCGCGCCAATCGGCGACCAGCCGTAGGCCATGGAGTTGGTCAACTGCCCTGCTGTCACAGCCGCAGGCTTGTCCCAACCCCAGTACGCGCCCAGAAATGCTTCACGCTGGGTTTCAAATCCGGCAGTCGGTTCCGAACAGGCAAAGAAAGCAAAGTGATTGCGGCGCTCGCGATACTCGGTTTTGTGATAGATGACGCCGTCGGCTACCTCCACCTCGCCGATGTTGAAATTGCGTTGGAAATTTGTGGCGTCGTCCTGTGCATCCCACAAACAGAACTCGACACTGGCAAAAACTGAAATGCGTGCCGGCTGAGCACGCCGGTTGGTCACAGTAAGTTGCCACAGCTCGAGATTTTCGTCGAGGGGTACGAAATATCGTGTCTGGGCTTCAATGTGTCCGAATGAGGAGCCGATGATGGTGTAGCCCATGCCATGACGGCAGAAATAGTTTTCCGGGTCATGGCGGGTTGGCTGCCACGAAGGCGACCAGAATTGGCCCGACTCCCGGTCGCGCAGGTAAATGTATCGGCCTCCGCAATCGAACGGAACATTGTTGTAGCGATAGCGCGTGAGGCGGCGCAGACGGGCGTCGCGAAAGAACGAGTAGCCTCCTGCGGTGTTGGAGATAATCCCGAAGTATTGTTGGCAACCCAGATAGTTGATCCAAGGCAGGGGCGTATCGGGTCGTGTAATCACGTACTCGCGGTTGCGATCGTCGAAATACCCGAACTTCATCGCCGATGCCTCATCTTACCCGGTACGGGGCCGGTTCAACCTTTGACAGCGATCCGCCAAAACGTTTGAGCAGAGCCTGACTTGAGCGATGGGCGATTATACTCGAAATGGCGAGAGCGGAACAAGCGAATTTCGGGAATCATCCATCGCCGCACATTTGACCCGTTGCCCCCATTACAGGAATGTGAGAGACTGGTCCGTCTTTCCACTCCATTTGGGCGCTGGTGCCAGGCGAAACCAAAGATATGGCTCCTTCATTCATTGCGGCCCCGCAAAACTCCCACGCCGGCCTTCTTACGTGGCTCCGCTTTTGCGTTGCGAGCCTGGTTCTCGTCCCCGGGGGTTTGCTCTATGCCGTCGAGAACCCCACGCCGGCCATCAAAGTCGACCAGGTGGGCTACCTGGCAGATAGCCCCAAGTTCGCAGTCGTCAGCGCCCCAGCTAAAACCTTTGAGATCAGGCGGTCCACCGACGGAAAGGTGGAATTCAGTTCCAACCTTGGACCGCCCGTTTTCGATCCGCTCACGGGAGATACCGTGCAGACGGCGGACTTCTCCCCGTTTCGCCTGCCGGGAACCTACTACATCCAGATCCCGGGAGTGGGCAAAAGCTGGACCTTTACCGTAAGCAAGAACGTCTACGATCATGCCTATTACCTGGCTATGCGTGCCTTTTATGGGCAGCGGTGCGGAACCGCGGTCGATCTGGGGCCGGAATTCCCTGGGTACACCCACGCGGCTTGCCACTTGCATGGCCAATTTCACCCCAGCTCTGGGGCCAAAGGGCCGCGAGATAACCTCGGCGGATGGCATGATGCAGGGGACTACGGTCGCTACATGGTGAACTCTGGCGTGGCCACGGGCACGCTGCTCTGGGCTTGGGAAATCTTCGGTCGCAGCCTTAGCCCGATTCATCTCCAGATTCCCGAATCCGGAAACGGTACGCCCGACATCCTGAACGAAGTGCGTTGGAACCTGAAGTGGATGCTCGCCATGCAAGATACCGACGGCGGCGCCTGGCACAAGCAGACCAGCGAACATTTTCCCGGCTTCATCGCTCCGGAGCAGGATACGCAGCCCAGCCAAGTGATCGGGACCGGCGCACCGCCCTACAAAAGCACCTGCGCCACGGCCGACTTGGCTGCCGTAGCGGCGATTGCCGCCCGCGTTTACAAGCCCTACGATCCCCAATTTGCAGCGCAAGCACTCGACGCTGCAGAGCGCGCTTGGCGCTGGGCCGACCACTACCCCAACGTAACGTTCCGAAACCCGCCCGGCATCACCACCGGCGAGTACGGAGATTTCAATTGCGCCGACGAGCGGCTTTGGGCAGCGGCCGAGCTGTGGCGCACCACTGGCGACGCGACCTACCATCAGTTTTTCCTCAAGGGGTACGCACCTTATCTTGCGAGCCTCGACTCTCCGCCCTCGGCAAACTGGAGTTCGATGGCGCCCATGGCGCTGCGTACTTATGTCCTTGCTCATCGCAAAGACGCCGACGCCGGCGCCCAGGCAGCTATTCGCGCGCGAATATTGACAGCGGCAAACGCCATTGTGGCGCGCACAGCTGCCAATCCCTATCACGTCAGCCTGCAGGCCAAGGACTTCGTTTGGGGTTCAAATGGAATCGCCGCGCAATATGGAATGGACCTGCTCATCGCCAACATCCTCGAACCCAACCCTGATTTCGTGAATACGGCGCGCGAAAATCTGCACTACTTGTTGGGGCGAAACACCTTCTCGCTTTGCTGGGTCACGCAGCTCGGCGAGCACGCGGTCCAGCATCCGCATCACAGGCCCAGCGCCGATGGCAAGCAGCCCGGTCCCTGGCCCGGTATGCTCGCCGGAGGACCCAATGTCGGGCGGCAGGATCCAGTTCTGGCTACGCTCCCTCGCAATCTGCCCCCGGCCAAGGTCTATGCCGACGAAACCGCTTCGTATGCCAGCAACGAGATTGCCATCAACTGGCAGGCGTCTCTGGTTTTTCTGCTTGGCGGGCAATTGCGCTAACAAGCTTGCCCGGCAGCGCTGAAGGAGCCGTTACCGCAGAGCAGACGGCGAAACGATAAAAGAACAGGGAAAACTGAAAGCCGAAGTTGGGGGACTCGATGCAACTTCACGCATTGGATATCGCCATCATCCTGCTGTATCTGTTGGGCACAGTCCTGGCAGGCTACTGGGTATCTCATTATGGCTCCCGCGACATCGCTGCCTATTTCCTGGGCGGCAACAAGATGCCGTGGTACGTGCTCGGCCTCTCCAACGCCTCCGGCATGTTCGATATCAGCGGCACCATGCTGCTCGTCTATTGGATGTTCGTCTACGGCCTGAAAAGCGTGTGGATTCCCTGGCTGTGGCCGACCTTCAACCAGGTATTTCTCATGGTCTATCTGTCGGCATGGCTGCGGCGCTCGCGCGTCATGACCGGCGCGGAGTGGATCAGGACGCGCTTCGGCACCGGGCGCGGCGCGCAGTTGTCGCACATGATCGTGGTCATCTACGCATTCATCAGCATCATTGGCTTCTTCAGTTACGGCTTCAAGGGCATCGGCAAATTTGCAGCCACATTTCTGCCCTGGCATCTCACACCCAACCAGTACGCCCTCATCCTCATCCTCATTACCGCTATCTATGTCATCAAGGGCGGCATGATCAGTGTTGTCATTACTGAAGTGATTCAGTTCTGTGTGCTGTCGGTCGCATCATTTGCGGTCGGCATCATTGCCATGCGCCGGGTCGCGCCCGCCATGTTGCATCGCGTGGTGCCCAGTGGCTGGGACAACGTGTTTTTCGGCTGGCATTTGAACCTCGACTGGTCACGGTTGATTCCAGCCACCGGCGCCAGGATCGATCAGGACGGCTACGGCCTGTTTGGCTTTTTCGTCATGATGCTCTTCTTCAAAGGCGTGCTCATCTCCGCTGCCGGACCAGCCCCCAACTACGACATGCAGCGCGTCCTCTCCTCAAAGAATCCGCGCGAGGCGTCGCTCATGAGCGCCTGGGTCAACATCGTGCTCACCTTCCCGCGCTACTTTCTCACCGCCGGTCTCACCGTTCTTGCCGCGGCATTCTTCAGCGACAGTATTCGCGCCATGGGCACCAATATGGACTTCGAGCTCGTCCTTCCCTACGCGCTGGCGCGATTTGTGCCCGTGGGGCTGCTGGGATTTCTCATCTCTGGGCTGCTGGCAGCATTCATGGCCAACTTTGCGGCCACCGTGAATGCCGCTCCGCCGTATTTCGTCAACGACATCTACAAACGCTATATCCGGCCCGATGCCCCTCCCAAAACCTACGTCCGCCTCAGCTATCTCAGTTCGTTTGCAGTGGTGGTCCTCGGTATCCTCATCGGATGGAACGTCACTTCGGTCAACTCTGTCGTGGTGTGGATCGTGTCAGGATTGTGGGGAGGATATGTCGCCTCCAACGTTCTCAAGTGGTACTGGTGGCGCTTCAACGGATACGGCTACTTCTGGGGCATGGTCGCCGGCATCGCCTCGGCTTTGGCGCTGCCGTCGATCGTCGAGCGCGTGCCATGGGTCCGGCATCTCCTCGCCA
Organism: Acidobacteriaceae bacterium; assembly: GCA_030042915.1. The sequence goes on along the minus strand of JASHYS010000304.1, from coordinate 3,469 downwards.
CCTACTCCATCAACCTCGATGTGGCCATCGTCTTTCCACTGGTGCTGGCTCTTTCCCTTGTCGGATGCCTGGCCGGCACGCTGCTCACCAAGCCGGAGGATGAAGAGGTCCTCAAGGACTTTTACCGGCACGTTCGTCCCTGGGGCTTCTGGGCTCCCATTCATCAAAAGGTGGTTCGCCAGGATCCCACCTTCAAGCGCAACCAGGATTTTTTGCGCGACATGTTCAACATCGTCGTGGGGATCGTGTGGCAGGTTTCACTGGTTGTGCTTCCCATGTACATCGTTATCCGGGAATTCACGCGCGCAGCCCTCACGGCGGCCGTCATTCTCATCACCTCGGCAATCCTCAAGTTCTCCTGGTACGACCGTCTGGAACAGCGCGAGATCGAGTCGCAAGCTGCTCCTGCGCCAACCAAATCAGAAAATGCTTTTACTGAAACGATTTAATAGAGCAAATCACAGGGCCAATTTGCTTTGCGGCGTGTTACAACAAGGAAAATGGCCAGCAACACGAAATCAGGACGCGTGCCCAAGCCGGGTCAACCTGTCAGCCTGCGCGTCCTGGGCGAATACCTCGATCTTTCGCCGGCGACCATCTCTCTGGTATTGAATGATGCTCCCGGGGTGCGCGCCATCCCCCAGGACACGCGCGACCGCGTAAAGGCAGCCGCCGCCAAATTCGATTACCGGCCCAGTTTCTACGCGCGCTCGCTGCGCAAGCGCCAGACTTATTCCATTGGTGTGCTCGTCCCCGAGTTGAGCGACAGCTATACCGCCCAGGTGCTCACCGGCGTAGAACAATCTCTCATCGAGGGAGGATACTTTTACCTCACTGCCAGCCATCGCCGCCAGCCGGACTTGATCGAAGAATACCCGCGCATGTTGATGGAGCGTTCGGTGGAGGGATTGCTCCTCATCGACACCGTGTTGCAGCACCGTTTCAAAATTCCCGCTGTTGCCGTGGCCGGACATCGCCAGATCCCGGGAATTACCAGCGTGGTATTGGACCAGCGGCGAGCCGCCGAACTCACTTTGAAGCATCTCCATCAGCTCGGACATCGCACCATCGCCTTTATGCGCGGGGGCAGTCATAGCTCCGATGCCGACGATCGCTGGGAGTGCCTCAAAAGCGTGGCCAGGGATCTTGGCATCGCCCTTAAACCGGAGCTCACCGTGCAGCTCAAGCTCCGGGTTTCTACGCCGGAGTTGGGATTCGAGCCGGCTCGCGAATTGCTCGACCGTAAAGTGCATTTCACGGCCCTGGTCTGTTACGACGATATCGCCGCCATCGGAGCCATCCGCGCCCTCCGCGATCATGGACTGCGCGTGCCCGAAGACATTTCTGTCATCGGTTTTGACGACATTCAGAGCGCGGCCTTTCACAATCCCAGCATCACCACCATCCGCCAGCCGCTCCATCAGATGGGCACCATCGCCGCCGGCGCCCTGCTCAAGCGGGTTCGCGGTGAAGATTCGGTTCCGCGTGTCATTTCCGTCCTGCCCGAATTGGTCATTCGCGAATCCACCTCTCCACCTCCTGAACGCCCTCAGCGCTCAAAACGCGCTTAAGACATTCGCTTGCCTCCCGGCCATACACGCTGCTATAGTCCTGCTTTAACGTTTTTGTCGCGCAGTCGAAAGGTGCATCTGCTCTCGCAGGTGGACCAAATCGGTGCCCCGTCAGAAGGAGGCGCCGCAAAGCTGTGAGTTTTTTTACCCCGGAGTTCGGCCAGGGCGCACATCGTTAGCTTTTGCGGGAGAGATCGAATTGGCGAAAACCCCTGCCGCTCCATCTGCGGGTAAAGCGAAGCAGCGTGCGCCCGGGCCGGTGGCGCACCGTAAGCCCACCATGAGCGACGTGGCCAGGCTGGCCGGCGTCGGAACCATGACCGTTTCGCGTGTCTTGAGCGGAACCGTTCGTGTCTCCGAACAGACCACGCAGCGCGTGCAAACCGCAATTGATCAGCTAAAGTACCGCCCCAATGTCCTGGCGCGCGCATTTCGCGGTCAAACCAGCCGCTCCATCGGTCTCATCATTCCTTACCTTTACGATCCCTTCTTCGCCAATTGCGCGCACGCGGTCACCACTGTGGCCAAGGAGCGCGGTTACTCGGTCATCATCACCACCTCCAACGAAGACCCCAAGACGGAATACGCTGAAGCGGATCAAATGCTGGAGCGGCACGTTGACGGCTTGCTGGTGATTCCTTCCCAGTTCCGCCAATCACTCCTCTCACGCGCTCTCTTTGGCAAAACTCCCGTGGTGGCCTTTGACCGTCCGGTCCCCGACCCGTCCATCGATACCGTCCTCGTGCAAAACGCCATCGGCACGCGCCACATGACCGAGCACCTCATCGAACATGGCCACCAGCGCATCGCCTATATCGGACTCAGCCGCAGCTTGTTCACCATCAACACACGCTTTCTCGGTTATCGCCGCGCCATGCAAAGTGCCGGTCTCCAATCGGACGCGGTTTTCGACTGCACATCCGAAGAGATTGCGCTGCGCATCCTCAAGGCCAAACTCGATGGGAACAGCGGTCCCACGGCCATCCTCACATCCAATACTCTGGCCACCCGTTATGTTTTAAGTGCCATTGCGCGTCTCGGCGTGCGTGTTCCCAACGACCTTGCCCTGGCTGGATTCGACGACTTCGACCTGGCCGAATTTACTTCACCACCTCTCACGGTGGTTCGCCAGGCAGCGCAGGAAATGGGCCGTGTGGCGGCGAGCCTGCTCTTCGATCGTATTGTGCGCGGCGAAACACCGCACACAGGCCACAGAATCGTTCTCCCGGTTGAGCTTGTGCTGCGGCGTTCGTGCGGCTGCAAACACCGGTCTCCGATGGTCACCAATTAAAGAGGATCTCGCGTGACGCGTTTTGCCAGGCCGTGCGATGATCGCGCCCTCCTTTCCGCGCGAGCCGCTCATTCAAGACCGTCTGGCTCGGGTAAGATACCGTTATCATCTGAATGCTTCAAGGCATCCCTTCTATGCTGCGAATTTCTAACCATCGACCGTCATCATAGCCTCCGCGCCCTTGTTTTTGGCGGACATCATTGGGGACCAATTGCTTTCTTATCAAATGATTCAGGCTTTGCGCCGCGTCCTATGGTACAAATGGTAACAATCCCAAATTTGATGGAAAGCGGGGCCGAAAGAGCGCGCCATCTGCCCTGCATGCGCTTCTCGCGCCGATCCATCTCCAGGCGGCCTTGCCGCTCGGGAGGTTCTTCATGAACAGGAATCCGTCTCCCCGTTGTGCCCCACCGGCTCACTGCCCCGGCTGGTTGGCTTCGCTCGCGTTCATTGCGGCTCTCCTGCCCTCGCCACTTTGTGCAAAGACCGTTGTCTTTTGGCAACCCGGATTCCCAACCGTAGCCAGCGATCCCGTGGATCGCGCCACGCTGGAGCAGGCTCTTGACGGCATGGATCCTCAATTCCTTGACCTCAATTCACTCAATGA
>JASHYS010000303.1 GCA_030042915.1 Acidobacteriaceae bacterium | reverse complement strand
CTCTTCAGCAGCACCTGGCCGCGAACCGTGTGCAGCTTGCTGAGCGGAATCGTAATGTCGGCGTCCTTTGCTGCGCCGCCCGCGTCCACCTCAATCGCCTGCGCCTTGTCGGCGCGGAGAGCCCCGCCGGCGTACACATCCAGCTCGCTGGGGTGATAAGGCCCTCCAAACTCGGCAGCAAAATGAGTTTCTTCCTGCGCGCTCGATCGCGTGGGAACCGTGACATGCACCAGGTACTCGCCGGGCGGAACGCCGAGAATGCGGAAATGTCCGCGATCATCGGTGATGAGCTGACCATTCTGTGTGTAGGTCGTCTCCATCCAGAAACGTCCCTGCGTGCCGCCGCTCTCGGCATTCGGCGATTTCAACTCGTAGCCCACGCGCAATCCAATCGCGGGACTGCCATCGTCATACGTCACCGTGCCATCGAGCTCCGCGCCGCGTTCCAGCCGGATGGCCACTTCGGCCGGCTCATCGGCCGCGACGGTGACGCTGGGAATTTCAGCGAGCAGACTTTTGCGGTCGTCGGCGCTCATCGCATCGAGGTGCGCTTTGGTGAGACTGCTGAGAAGATTCACATACCCCGGCAGAACGCCCACTACGTAGTAATCGCCTTCGGCGATATGGCCGAACGAAAAGCGTCCCTCGAGGTCGGTCTGCCCATTATTCTGGCTGCCGGACTCGGTATCGGAGATGTGGAACAGGTACACCTGGGCGAGCCGCGCCGGCTGGTTGGTGTCGCCGCAGTAGACGGTGCCGGAAAGCGAGCCGGTGGGCGTGGCTGGCGGTTCGGGCTTTGCCTGCTGCGGCGCATCTTGGCCGCCGCACTTCATCCCTGCGGCAAGAAATGCGGCCACGATGCCGAGGCGAAATGCTGATTGCACGTTTTCGGCCTCCATTGGGGAGGATGAGGCTTGAGACGCATCAAAAAGAGCAACGTCAACGACAGTCTACTTTGCCGGGGTGCCCCATCCTGGCTCCGCCAAGGTGGCGGCGGGACTCTGCCAAAGCACAGGCCCTCGCTTCCTAACTTTAGTCGAACTCCAGCATCATTTGCGCCACGGGCTGGTAGGTCTTGCGGTGCAGGGGAGTGGGGCCCAGCCGCGCCAGCGCCTCCAAATGCTCAGGCGAACAATAGCCCTTGTGCCGCGCCAGTCCATAACCTGGATAGAGAGCGTCGAGCTCGATGAGCAAACCGTCGCGATGCACTTTGGCCAGCACGCTGGCCGCGGCAATCGAAAGGCTGCGCCCATCGCCGCCGATCACGGACTGTTGCGCGCAAGGCCAGTCAATGGTGTCGCAACCGTCAATGAGAAGGTAGTCGGGTACGATGGAAAGTTGCTGCACCGCCATGCGCATGGCCAGCAGCGAGGCACGGCGAATGTTGATGCGGTCGATGGTCTCCACGTCGACGGCGGCAATGGCCCAGGCCACGGCCTTCACGCGAATGGCGTCGGCAAACCGGTTGCGCTCTTCTTCATTGAGGAGTTTTGAATCGGTGAGACCGCGCAGGCGCCAACCCTCAGGAAGAATGACGGCGGCAGCCACCACGGGACCAAACATGGGTCCGCGCCCCACCTCGTCGAGTCCGGCAACGCACGTTGCGCCGTTGCGGCGCGCGGCGTTCTCCAGCCTCCATCCACAAATCGGGACCCGTTCGCGGGGCGAGCCGTTCGCGGCAACTCTGGCCATGCGACCAGTATAGGAACGGTCGTTCGCCGGCGGATGCCGCGCGTTCAGTTTTTTGTGAAAAACGAAGCTCGAACTTAAAGGCCGCACGCAGCAAAAACCCCGGCCGAAGCCGGGGGTTGGTGGAAACCACTGGGACTCAGATCGCAGCCGATCGACAGTCACTGATCGTTGACCATTGACCTCTGTTCTTAAGCCCGCACCTTGCCGGTTTCGCGATCCACTTCCTTGAGCCGCGCCGCCTTGCCGCGCAGGCCGCGCAGGTAAAAGAGCTTGGATCGCCGCACCTTGTAGCTGCGCACCAGCTCCACTTTGTCGATGACCTTAGAGTTGAACGGGAAGATGCGCTCCACGCCCTGGCCGAAGCTCATCTTGCGCACGGTGAACGTGCCCTGTGGACCCTTCTTGATCGCGATCACGAGGCCCTCAAAAGCCTGCAACCGCTCCTTATCGCCTTCCTTGATCTTCACTTGCACGCGAACCTGGTCGCCGGGAACGAAGACCGGTAAGTCGGTGCGGTTCAGCTTCTCAGCCAGGCGCTGCATTACGGGATGAATTGACATGGTTTTTCCTACGATTGAACTCAGAAATTTCAGTTTATCAAAACCCACGGGACGACGCATTCCGCCCACGGTTCAGATCTCGACCAGCCGGGCAAAGTCGCCTCCGGGAGGCCAGGCATCGTGCTCGGATCGCATTTTCCGATCCTGGCGGGCTGTGGAAAACTATCCAATTCTTCGATCAGTCGATTGAAATCTGCGATTTATCCTCTGTGAAACGAATCGAAATATTACAATTTGAAGAATGCTCTTGACAACTGTCATCAGTCGGGATAAGAATAGTGACGGTGACTATCGTCGCCATGGAGGAAAAATCAATGCGCCGTATACTCGCAGTCGGACTTCTGCTCCCCTCGCTGTTCCTTCCCGCAGCGGCAAAAGCCAGCACGCCCGTGGACGACGCCACTGCCCCAACCCCCGTTCGCGTCAGCACCGGGGTCATTCTGCCTACTCTTATCGATTCAGCCAATCTCAACCTCCCCACGGACCTCGGCGGAATTCTCATTCCCGACGGAGCCGCTGTGGGCCTTACTTTCACAGTGGATGAGAAGGGACTTCCCCAGAACATCAAGGTCGTGAAACCCTACAACCTCTTCTGGGACTCCCGCGTAGTTGACGCCGTGCGCGAGTTCCGTTATCACCCCGGCACCGTCGACAACCAGCCCGTTCCTGTCGAGATGAACCTCACCGTCAATATCGCCCGCTAACCCAACCGTCAAAACTCATCCGCAAACCTGCGGAGTTCCTCAACCCGCGGCCAGGGATGCTGTGTCTTCATTGCGCGGCATCCCGGGCTCGGCTCATCTATGGTTCGCGTCGCTGCGCCGCCGCGTTGCCGGCTCAGTTCGTGTCGTCGAGTTTGAAATTGGGAGGGTTGGGCGGCTTGGCATTCTTTTCTTCGCCGCACTTCTGGTACGCGTGACCTTGCAGACAATAGCTGGTCGCCGTCCATTGGTCATTCTCACTGGCATTGGCGCCGTAGGTCACCACTTCCTCGAAGAACGTGATCCGCGTCCAATCGGGCGCAATAGCAAAATCGCCGCTGCTCGCGCTGTTGTTGAAGCCGGTGAACGCGTCGTTGATATTCAGCGCACTCGAAATCTCGCCCTGTGGCGAAATCGCGTAGATATCGAAGTCGACCACCGGGCAGGCGCCGCACTGTCCGGAGCCAAATTGGCTGACCGTGCTCATGTCGGGCCCGGTGCGCACCAGCAGCCATCCGTCGGGCAACGCCTTGGCCTGAAAGTACTGTTTTTCGACGAAGAACTTTGACGATTGCGCAACGCTGCCCTTGCGGTACACCAACTGAGGCCCGCACACTGCAGCTCCGCCCGGTGCGGTCGTCCAGAAGTGATCGTACGCGGCGAAGACCGGTGAAACCCCGCTGGGATCGTACATGTAACCGCCGGCCGGATTCTCAATGTCGTAAACCGTGTTGAGATCGAGCGGCGCCTTGCCGTTCATGGGGAAGTACCAGATCGGGTTCGTGTCTCCTTCCAGGTCCTTCTCGGTGGCCGCAGCGCGGCAAGGCGTAATCTCGTGCTGGCGCGGAACGTTGAGCACCAGATGGTTGAAGGTCGACGGCTTGCCCCATACGCGCGCGGCCGACGTGGTCGACAGCGCGCCCATCTTCTTGCCTTCGGGCGCGGCGCCGAAGACGTCGACCATCAGCCAGAGATCGCGCAAATCGAGCTGCTGCGCCGGCGGAAACTCGCTCCACGGAATCAAGAAGTGAAAGCTGTACCCGGTCAGGACGTTTCTGGTTTCTGTCACGCCGTTCGGGTTGGGTTCCTTCACCTGCTTGGCGCGCTCCTCGCTGAATTCCGACAGGATCCCCTCGCGGCCATGCGGCTCCAGCGGCTTGGGCAGCTCCTGATCGAAGAACGCTGCGTTCAGGCCGTCCCAGGCCGATGCAGCGTAGTCCTCAACAATGGGAATCGGCAGCCCGACATTGCCGTCTCCCGCAGTAAGCCATTGCCGCGTGAACAGCCGCTCGAAGAGCTTGCGATAGTCAACCTGGTCGTTGTACCAGCGTTCGCAGTCGTTCACTTCAGGGACGCGCGGGCTTCCCGGGCCGCCATTGTTTTCCATCTGCGCGCAGTCGGCGGCGCTTTTCAAAGTGTTTTCTCCGAACTGATTT
>JASHYS010000302.1 GCA_030042915.1 Acidobacteriaceae bacterium | reverse complement strand
AGAGTTCGGCGCAGTCGGCCGTACGCTGGCTGCTCAGGCGCAAGCTGCTCGGCGTGAGCCGGCAATCAGTAACAGCCACGCCGCGCTACACGGTTCGCACGCCCTGGCGCCGGACGGCGTAGAGGCCCGCAGGCGCCGCGAAAACGTCTCTCTGCTGGTTATTTGTTCAGTTTCTTCGCGACCAGCTCGTTGAGCAGCGCCGGATTGGCCTGGCCCTTGGTGGCCTTCATCACCTGGCCGACAAAAAATCCCGCCAGCGTGGTTTTGCCGGCGCGATACTGCTCCACCTGCCTGGGATTGGCAGCGATCACCTCGTCGATCAACTTCTCGATGGCCGCGGCGTCGGTGATCTGCTCTGGTTTCTCGCGCTCGTAGACGGCGCCGAAGTCCTCGCCCTTTTCAAAGCTCAGATCGAAGAGCTGCTTCATTTGTTTGGAGCTGATTTTGCCTTCGTCGAGCAGGTCAGCGGCCAGGACGATGCCGGCCATCGAGACCGGCGACTGCTCCTGCTCCAATCCCAGGGCCTTGAGCCGCCCGCCCACCTCGCTCAGCAACACATTGGCCACGCGGCGGGGATTGCGCGCGGTTCTGGCCGCGGCTTCAAAGCGGTCGGCGAACTGGCGCGAGGCAGTGAGCGTGTGCGCGTCCTGAAGAGAGAGATCGTATTCGGCAATCATCCGCTTGCGGCGCGCTTCGGGCAGCTCGGGGAGCTCCACTCTTTTACGTTGCAAAAATTCCGGCGAAACCACGAGCGGCGGCAGGTCGGGCTCAGGGAAATAGCGGTAGTCGTGCGCCTGCTCCTTTGAGCGCATGGAGTAGGTGCGGCCCTCGTCGGCGTTGAAGAGGCGCGTTTCCTGCACGATATGCCCGCCCGACTCAATCACCTCGGCCTGGCGCTCGATCTCGTATTCCAGAGCCACGCGGATGAACTTGAAGCTGTTGACGTTCTTCACCTCGACCTTGGTGCCGAATTTTTCCTGGCCCTTGGGGCGGATGCTGACGTTGGCATCGCAGCGCAGTGAACCCTCCTCCATGTTGCAGTCGGAAACGCCGACGTAGAGCAGGATTTCTTTCAGCCGGGTCAGGTATTCGAAGGCCTCGCCGGGAGTGCGGATGTCGGGCTCGCTCACAATTTCAATCAGCGGCGTGCCGCAGCGGTTCAGGTCGAGATAGGTGCGCGTGGCGGAGTCGGGGAAGCCTTCGTGCAGGCTTTTGCCTGCGTCCTCTTCCATGTGCAGGCGCGTGATGCCGATTTTCCTGGTTTCGCCGCTGGCGGTAGGAACCTCGATCCAGCCGTGCTCGGCCAGCGGCTTGTCGTACTGCGAAATCTGGTAGCCCTTGGGCAAATCGGGATAGAAGTAGTTTTTGCGCGCAAAAACCGAACGCTCGCGCACTTCGCAGTTGAGCGCCAGAGCAGCCAGCGTGGCGAATTCGACGGCCTTGGCGTTCAAAACCGGGAGCGCTCCGGGCAAGCCCAGGCAGGTGGGGCAGATGTTGGTGTTTGGCTCCGATCCAAAGCGGTTCGGACAACCGCAAAATGCCTTGGTGGCCGTGAGCAGCTGCACGTGCACTTCAAGCCCGATCACCGGCTCGTATTTGGTGAGAACTTCTGGCGAGATTGCCGCGGTGGGCATAGTTGAATTTTATCGTGGCAACTTTATGGCGTTCCTCTGAGGAAAGTGGCCCGGCACCGTCTACAATCGGAAGCGCGCGATCGTTGCCCTGCTCGAGCGGCGCCAAATCGCTTTTCTTCAAGGGAGGAGCTTATGGGCGGAAGAACGAGCTTGAGAACCGGATTGGCCGCCACGGCGGTGGTTGCGGCGTGGTTGGGGCTGACGGCAGCAGGCACCCAGCAGCCTGCGTCTCAGCCCGCACCTTCCACAGCCCGATTGGAGATTCATGCGGTCGATGGCGGCCCGTTTCCCAGTGAAGAAGCAGCCATGAAAAGTGCGGGCGATGCGCTTCCGTCCCATGTTGAGATTCTGCCGTCGCCGGGCGGCGCCGGCGGTTCGAGCGGGACCACCTACTACGCCATCGAGCGTTCCGCTCTCGTGGGGGGAAACGATTTTCGCTCTTTTCAACTGCGCGTAGATTCAAATTCCGGCCAGAGAACGGTGCAATTTACCCTGACCCCGGAGGCGGGCGATAAGCTCTGGGCATATACCAGCGCCAACATCGGCAAAAGCCTGGCCGTGGTGATGGACGGCTCAGTGCGCAGTGCGGCTCGAATCGTGGCCGCTATTCGCGATCACGGCGTCATCGAAGGCTTCTTCACCCAGAATGAATTGACGCAGCTTGCCGGAGCTGCTGGCGCGCCAACGCCGCCCGCGCCGCAAACTTCGCCCTCAGGCCATCCCAATAACGCCTATTGGATTGAGCACGACCGGCAGATGCTGGTGGACTTCGGCGGGCTGGAGCATTTCAAGGAGGCCGACATGAAGCTGGCGCCCCCCGCGGCGGGCGAGGACCGCGTGGTGTTTATGGGCGACTCGATTACGCAGGGCTGGAAGCTGGAGGAGGCGTTTCCAGGAAAGCCGTACGTCAACCGCGGCATCAGCGGGCAGACCACGCCGCAGATGCTGGTACGGTTCCGGCAGGTCGTGATCGATTTGAAGCCGAAGGTGGTGGTGATCCTGGCCGGCACCAACGATATCGCCGGCAACACGGGGCCGATGACCTTGGAGGAGACGGAGGGAAATCTGGCGTCAATGGCCGAGCTGGCGGCGGCGAACGGGATTCGCGTGGTAATGTGCTCGGTGCTGCCGGCCTTTGATTATGCGTGGGCGCCGGGTCTCGAGCCTGCGCCGAAGATTGCCGAAATCAACGCCTGGATGCAGAAATATGCGGCGCGGAAAGGCTTTGTGTACGTGGATTTCTACTCGGCGATGAAGGACGAACGGGGAGGGTTGCCGCCGGCTCTGAG
>JASHYS010000301.1 GCA_030042915.1 Acidobacteriaceae bacterium | reverse complement strand
CAAGCGCAACATGGGCATGTATCGCATGCAGGTGTATGACGGGCAGACCACCGGCATGCACTGGCAGCGGCAGAAAGTGGCTGCCGAGCATTACCGCAATGCGATGCGAAGCGCAGCAGCTGAGCAATCATCCGAAAGTCCGCGCGCCGCAGGCGTGGCAGTGATGGCCGAGTCGGCCGGCGGCGCCGTCACAATTCCCGGGCAGGTGGCCGGCGGAGCGCCGCAAATCGCCCTGGGCAACTTGAAGGGTTCGCGGCTTGAGGTTGCTGTCTCCATCGGAACCGATCCCGCGACCACGTTTGCCGCCGTTGTGCCCGCTCCGCCGGAGGTTGAAGAGTTTCTCATCGCCGGTTTCCTGCGTGGCAAGCCCTTGGAAATCGTCAAATGCGAGACCGTCGACCTCGAAGTGCCCGCCAGTGCGGAGATCGTCCTCGAAGGCTACGTGGAACTGGGCGAGCTGCGCGCCGAAGGGCCTTTCGGCGATCACACCGGCTTCTACACGCTCGAAGATGAGTATCCGGTCTTCCACCTTACCTGCATTACGCATCGCAAGGATCCCATTTACTCCGCGACCATTGTGGGCAAGCCGCCCATGGAAGATGCGTGGATGGGCAAGGCCGTGGAACGCATCTTTTTGCCCGCCATGACGCTGACCATCCCCGAGCTGGTCGACATCAACCTTCCCGTCGAAGCGGTTTTTCACAACCTGATGATCGTGTCCATTCGCAAGAGTTATCCCGGCCACGCGCGCAAGGTGATGAATGCCATCTGGTCGCTGGGCCAGGCCATGTTTACCAAGTGCATCATCGTGGTGGACGAGGACTGCGACGTGCAGAACATCGGCGAAGTGGTGCTGCGCGTGGCCAACAATATCGACCCCGAGCGCGACATACAGTTCACACTGGGCCCCATCGATTCGCTCGACCACGCCAGCCGCCTGCCCAACTACGGATCGAAAATGGGCATCGATGCCACGCGCAAGTGGAAGGCTGAAGGCTTCGCGCGCCCCTGGCCGGCGATGATCGAGATGGACCGTGCAACCAAGGCGAAGGTCGACGCGCTGTGGGCGAAGCTAGGGCTTTAGCTGAATCTGCTCTGCTATATCTAATTACATGCATTGCCCCAAGGCGCTGCGCGGTCTCTCGACGATCGCACTCGCGCCTCTGCTTGCGCTCCCCGTCCACGCACAGCAAACCTCCGGCACCTTCCGCTGGATTGATTTTCACTCGTCGGAAGATCAGAACATCGTGGCCTGGGTGACGCGCTCGCTGGCGGTGGAAAAATGGACGGCAATCCGCGAGATTGGGGTTGTCTACGATGCAGCCCTGGTGGTGACGACCTACCGCGCAGGACCGCAGGCGTCGCCCAGCGCCGATACCTTCACCATCTGGAATGTCTCGCTCACCAGCCACGTGGTGGCGCCTCTGCTCGCGGGCGTGAACTTGCGATGGTTCGATCCCGAGCATTTTGCCGAAGGGGCGCCGGAAGAACAAACCATCCTTTACGAAAACTGCCACGACTGCGCTGCGAGCACCTACTTCACCAGCTTTCGGTACGACCTCGAGCACCACATCTGGGCTCTGCGCTGGCAGCGCGGCGGGCAGGGAGTTCTGGTGTGGAATGCGGTGGGGCCCAGCGCGAGCGGCATCACCTGGACACAGGTCTACGCGGTGATGACCGGCGCCGATGGCCGCGCTTTTGTGTGCACCTGGAACCACTTCGAATACGGTAAGCAGAGGCCGCCCAGCGACACCATCTTTCGCTACGACGTGGATCCCATGAGTGGGCTGGAACGGACCTTTGAACTCACCAGGGAGGATGCCGATGTCATGAAGACGCGGTTGTGCCGCGGCCAGGACACGGTGCAAGGCCTCGAACGCGGGCAGGATTCTGCACTGTGTCAGCAGCTGCTGAATGCGGAACCGGGGCGCAAGCCCGTGACCACCCCTCCGGCCAACAATCGCGGCCAGTCGGCGCCGCCGCGCGTGCATTGAAAAAAGATTCAAAATATTCCGTGCCCAATTCAGCGATAATGTGGTGCTGTAAGTTGATGCACTGCGGCTCCGGCCTGCACCAACTTTCCGAAATCGCAGTCCATCTGCGAGACTTCTGGCCGGAGCGGGGTTTAACCAATTGATCAGGAGGTTGAGATGAAGACAATTTCTCGACTCGGAATTTGCGCGGCCCTGGCCGTTGCAGCAGTTTTGTTATTTGCGGGGTCCAATGTGCAGAACGCGCTGATGCCGCAAGGCGTGGCGCTGGCGCAGGACCAGGCTCCGCCGCCCGATCAGGCGCCTGCTGACCAGGGTCCCGATCCCGCCGCAGTCAATCAGGCGCCGTCAGGGCCTTCCTACACCACGCAGGCTCCGCCACCGCCAGAGGCGGGTGCACCGGAGCAGGGGCCCGACGACTCAGGTTACGCCGAGCAGCCCACGGAAACGGCAACCGAGGCTCCTCCGCCGCTGCCCGACTACGAACAGCCACCGGCTCCCGCGGATGGCTACATCTGGACACCGGGCTACTGGGCGTGGGGCGCTTACGGCTATTACTGGGTACCCGGCGTTTGGGTTGAGCCGCCTTATATGGGCGCGCTGTGGACTCCCGGCTACTGGGGCTTCTACGGCGGCCGCTATCTCTTCTACCCCGGCCATTGGGGCCTCCACATCGGGTTCTACGGCGGCATCAACTACGGCTTCGGCTATATCGGATTCGGCTATGAAGGCGGCTACTGGAACGCCGGCCACTTCTTCTATAACCGCGTCTACAACCACATCGATCCGCGCATTGTGCATAACGTGTACAGCTATCGCGCCAATGTGCGCCCGGGCTATGCGGGACGCCCCAGTTACCGCGGCGGACCCAACGGCGTGCACGTGAACCCGCGGCCCGCCGAGGGAGCGGCATACCGCGAGCCGACGGCTCCGCGCATGAACACGCAGGTGGTGCATCAGCAAAGCTTCAGCCAGGTGCGCGGCCAATATGCGTCGCAGAATCACGGCAGACCGCCCACCGCATCGGTTCCGCATGGGATTCCGGCTGACCGCGGCGTCCATCCTGAAGCGCGCAGCGGCGGCGGCGGGCGCCGATAACTTCGCTGAAGGCAAAAGCAATGGCGCGGCCGCATTTTGCGGTCGCGCCACTTGCTTTTTTTGGCGCCGTCCGTTCTTCATCGACAACGTTTTGGATTTGCGGGCGAACTCAGATTTTTTGATCATGCCACGAGCCGCTGCAAAGCCCATTTCCGGCCAAACGGTGAACGCCAATGCCGGGGTGGGCATCCAACCGTTTTGGAGATCGACATGGATTCCCGTTCCCTCGCCAAATCAATTGCAGTGTCAACGTTTG
>JASHYS010000300.1 GCA_030042915.1 Acidobacteriaceae bacterium | reverse complement strand
GCGCGGCTGACGGGAGGCAGTGTAGCAAACTCCTTTAATTATTGGCGTTTAAGTGGTGCCCGGAGGGGGACTTGAACCCCCACGGCCGGTTAAGGCCTGCGGATTTTAAGTCCGCTGCGTCTGCCAATTTCGCCATCCAGGCCCGCTTCTATATTATGGGGCCGATTCCGGATCGGGCGCGGCGGATTCGATTCTGTTCGATCGGAGAGCTCTTTGCGTGGCTGAGCGACCGGCGGCCGGGCGCGCGCTTTCCACAGCTTGCCCCGGAGCGGCGACCCCTCGTATCATCCGGCAAGAGCAAAAATCATGACCGAAACGGAAAGCAAGGCAGGCCTTCGGGTGAAGGGGCGGCTGATGTCCGCCTCGGAGATTGAGCGGACTCTGGTGCGGCTGGCCCACGAGATTGTGGAGAAGAGCAACGGTAGCGAGGACCTGGCGCTGGTGGGAATCAAGCGGCGCGGCGTTCCGCTGGCTGAGCGGTTGGGCAAGTTGATCTCGACCATCGAAAAGCGGCCGGTGGATACCGGCGTGCTCGATATCCAGTTTTACCGCGACGATTTGTCCACATCGGGCGTGCGCCCGGTGGTGACGCCCGGCGCCATCGGGTTCGACGTGGAAGGCCGCGACATTGTGATCTGTGACGACGTGCTTTACACAGGCCGTACGGTACGCGCGGCCATGGATGCGCTCTTTGACCACGGCCGGCCACGGCGCGTGCAACTGGCCGTCCTGATTGACCGCGGGCATCGCGAGCTGCCCATTGAAGCAACGTATGTGGGCAAGCACATACCCACGAGCAGCCGCGAAATTATCGAAGTAAAGTTTCAGGAGGTCGACTCGACTGAGCAGGTGTTGCTGGTCGAGCGAATGGATCAACCAGCCGCCGGCGAATGAGCTTGCGGCGCCTCACGTTCAGCGTTTTTGAGAGCGAGACGATGCCTGCGATCCTAAAGCTGTTCTAACAACCGGACCGGAGCCCGATGCTTCGGTGACTCAGCATGAATCCCGTCGCCAGCCCTGTTCGACGCCAGCTTTCTACGCCGCCCACGCCCGCCTCTCCCTTTCCTTATCATCCCGGCTCGCTGCTTTCGGTACTCGACCTGTCGGTGCCGGAGGTGAGCCAGCTATTGGTGCGCGCCACCGAGCTTGAGAACGAGGACGCCATCCTGCGTGATCACAGCCTGGCCAAGCGGCGCGTCGCCCTGCTGTTTTACGAGTCGTCGACGCGTACGCGTACCAGCTTCGAGTTAGCCTGCAAGGCACTGGGCTGCGATACCACGCTGGTCTCGAACCTGAGCTCGAGTATCGAGAAGGGCGAGTCGCTGAAGGACACGGGACTAACGCTACGGGCGCTGGGCGCAGAGGCCATTATTCTGCGCCACAACTCGTCGGGCGCTGCGTGGCTGCTGGAGGAAGCGACACGGTTGCCGGTGGTGAACGCGGGCGACGGTATGCACGAGCATCCGACTCAGGCGCTGCTGGATCTTCGCACCCTGCTGGCGCATTTGCGGCCGGGAATTGGCGAGGTCGGCACGGAAACGCTCGCGGGGGTCACGGTGACCATCGTCGGCGACATCCTGCACAGCCGGGTCGCGCGGTCGAACATGCTGCTCCTGCCGCGCCTGGGCGCGCGCGTGGTGCTCTGCGGGCCCAGAGAGCTGCTGCCGGAACAGGCAGCGCGCTCGGGCCCTGGCATTGAGATCGAGAGGGACTTCGATGCCGCACTGCGACAATCGCAAGGAGTGATGATGCTGCGCATCCAGGCGGAACGGCTGGCCGGACTGCAGTTGGACCTGGATGAGTACAAGGCGAGCTATCAACTGACCGGGCAGCGGCTGGCTGCTTATGCGCCCACGGCGGTGGTGCTGCATCCAGGGCCGATTATCCGCGGCATGGAGATTACGGCGGGTGTGGCCGATGGGCCGCAATCGGCCATCCTGGAGCAGGTGACCAACGGATTGGCCATCCGCATGGCGGTAGTGGAGCGCGCTCTCCTCGCATGCGAAAACGGGGCCCCCACGGGCAGGTCTTCGTTTTTGGGGTGGGAAGAAGGAGGCCGCGCATGACACTGGCCATTTGCGGCGGGCGGCTGGTCGATCCCGCAGCGGGAGTGGATGCGGCCAAGGACATCCTGCTGAAGGATGGGCGCGTAGCGGAGATAGCCGGACCAGGCAAGCTGAAGGGCAGGAATGGCGCGGAGGTGCTGGATGCGACAGGCTTGGTCGTAGCGCCGGGGCTGATCGATCTACACGTGCATCTGCGCGAGCCGGGACAAGCCTATAAAGAGACGATTGCCACGGGCACGGCGGCGGCGGCGGTGGGCGGATTCACCAGCGTGGCCGCCATGCCGAACACCAATCCGGTGAACGACTCGGCGGAAATTACGCGCTGGATGCAGGCGCCGGAGCGGGGCGCGCACGCGCGGGTATTTCCCATCGCAGCGGCCACGCGGGGATCGAAAGGTGAGACGCTGACCGACTATGCAGCACTGAAAGCCGCGGGCGCGGTAGCCGTAACTGACGACGGCAAGCCCATTCTGAAGGATGGCATCATGCGCGAGGCGCTGGCTGGCGCGGCGCGCGCCGGGCTGACCGTGATCCAGCACGCCGAGGATACGCGCATGACGCAGGGCGCGAGCATGAACCTGGGGCCGGTGTCGTTCAAGCTGGGACTGCGAGGAATGCCCGCGGAAGCCGAGACGAGCATCGTGGAGCGCGATATTCGCCTGGTGACGGAGCTGCGCGAAGCACATCCGCATCTGCATGTGGCGCACTTGTCGACGGCGGGTGCACTGGCTGCGGTGCGGCAGGCGCGGCGCAATGGATTGCGCGTGACATGCGAAGTGACGCCGCATCATTTTCTGTTGACCGAGGAGCACGTTGGACTTTACAACACGCACGCCAAGATGAACCCCCCGCTGCGTGCGACGGCCGATCGCGACGCGATGATCGAGGGAATTCTGGACGGCGTGGTGGATGCGATTGCTACCGACCACGCGCCCCACGCGATGCATGAGAAAGAAATTGAATTTGAGCTGGCGCCCAACGGTATTACGGGCCTGGAGACCGCGCTGGGGTTGAGTCTGCGCTGGCTGCACAAGGAGTGGCACATGCCGCTGGGGCGCGTGCTGAGCCTGCTGAGCGCGCAGCCGGCCGCGCTGCTTGGATTGAAGGGCCGCGGCACCCTGAGCGTGGGCAGCTTTGCCGATGTGGTGGTCTTCGATCCCAACGCGGAGTGGACCTATCGCGCGACGGAATCGAAATCGAAGGCCAAGAACACGCCCTTCGATGGCTGGCCGATGCTGGGCAAGGTGCGATGGACGGTGAGCGAAGGAAAGGTCGCGTTCGCGGCGGCGTAAAGCGAATAGTCGTTAGCCTCTAAAATATTCTTCGCCGATTTTGCAGATAATTTCCCCCTTCTGGCGCACAATCATTCCATCATCGTGAACTCGGATACATGACTTCGCGCGCGTGTTGGGTCGTTGTCGGCGCAAATCTTCTTTGAGCATCTGATAGCAAAAATCTTGATGTCAGGCACTGGGCAAGGCGCCTGAAGAAGACTTGTGTTGGTCGAGGAGAGCGCGGATGTCGCGTGGTTCGAGGATATGCTTAGGGGCACCATCGCGGGCGACGATGAGCATGGCGCGACCGATTTCGTCGGTGGCGAGGATCTGGTTGGGGAAAGCCCAGTGCAGTAAGGGGAAGAGCGGACGGGTGGGCGCGTAAAGGGCGCGGTACCATCCGGTGCGCGAACGGGCGCCGAAACGAGGCAGTATGGCGCCGGGACGGAACATGCAGGCAGCTTTGAAGGGAAGGCGCAGGAGAGCGTTTTCGGTGCGGCCCTTGACGCGCGCCCACATGGCTCGGCCCTGCTCGCTTGAGTCGGTTCCTACCCCCGAGACATAAACGAACGTCATGGCGGGATTGAGGCGTGCCAGGGTTTCGGCGGCGCGGAGGGTAACGGTGAAAGTGATCTGCGTGTAGCGCTCCTCCGTCATGCCCGCGGACGAGACGCCAAGGCAGAAGAAACACGCATCGAAACCGGAGAGTTGGGATTCGATGGCAGCGTAATTGGTGAGATCGGCGTGGACGATCTGGCGCAGCTTGGGATGGGACACACCGGTGGGTGAGCGGCCGATGGTGACGACCGAGTCGACACCGGGGTCGAGGAGACATTCGCGCAGGACTCCCTGGCCGATCATGCCGGTAGCGCCAAAGAGCAGGACGTTCATGCGTGGGCCTCGAGTTTGGGTGGCGAGTTGCGGCGATGCGTATTCATGGATAGCACCTATGTATATTGTGAAGCACTGGCGGTTGAGCGCGACGGCACATTCCGCAGAATGTGGCATCAAAAGCGCGCGGCGGTTGTCATGGTCGAGCGCCGACGCCTATGCTGGAGCGGCGGCGCGTAGGCTCTGAAGCGAGAGCCAGGCGCTCAAGAGGTCGCGCAATCCATGAACAAACGGGAATTTTTGAAGACAGCGAGCGCGCTGGCGGCCGCGAGCGTCTTGGCGCGTGTGGCAAGGAGCAAGCAGACAGCGATGAATTCCGACCTGAAAGTCACACCGCGCACGAATTGGGCAGGCAACCTGACCTACAGCACGAACAATTTGCGGACACCTGCGACGGTGGACGACGTGCGCGCAGTGGTGAGGAACGCGAGCCAGCTGCGGGCGCTGGGAGCGAGGCACTCGTTCAACGCGATTGCCGACAGCACCAGCGAGCAGGTTTCGCTGGAACGGCTGAAAGAGATGTCGCTGGACGAAAAGGCGCGCACGGTCACAGTCGGCGGAGGTGTGACCTACGCCGACCTGGCGCCGTGGCTCGACGCGAAGGGCTACGCTTTGCATAACCTGGCGTCGCTGCCGGGGATTACCATTGCGGGCGCGTGCGCGACGGCGACGCATGGGAGCGGGTTGAAAAACGGGAACCTGGCGACGGCGGTGACGGCGTTGGAGCTGGTGAGAGCCAGCGGCGAAATAGTGAAGCTCGCGCGCGAAAAGGATGGCGAACGGTTCCTGGGAGCGGTGGTGGGACTGGGCGCGATGGGCGTGGTAACGCGGACCACGCTGGAGGTGCAGCCGACCTACAAAGTGGCGCAAGCCGTGTACCAGGGACTGGCGTTTGAAGAGCTGGGACGGCACTTTGAAGAGATCTTCGCGAGCGGCTACAGCACGAGCGTGTTTACCGACTGGCAGAACCGGACGGCTGAGCAGGTGTGGGTGAAGCGGCGGCTCAAGGAGGGTGAAGCGAACACGTGGAAGAGCGAGCTCTTCGGCGCCAAGCTGGCGACAGAGAAGCTGCACCCGCTGGCCGGGCATCCGACGGAGAGCGTGACGGATCAGATGGGGATTGCGGGACCGTGGTACGACCGGCTGCCGCACTTCCGCATCGGGCAGACCCCTTCAAGCGGGCAGGAACTGCAGTCGGAGTATTTTGTCCCGTGGGAACACGGGTGGGAGGCGGTGCTGGCGGTTGAAAAGCTGCGCGAAAAGATCGGACCGCATCTTTTTATCACCGAATTGAGAACCGTCGCGGCAGACCAGTTGTGGATGAGCATGGCGTACCAGAGAGCGTCGCTGGCGATCCACGTCACGTGGAAGCCGGAGTGGGCGGCGGTGCGGCAGGTGCTGCCGCTGATCGAGGCGCAACTGCGGCCATTCGCGCCGCGGCCGCATTGGGGCAAGCTGTTTACGCTGCCGGCGCCACAACTGGAGCGGTGCTATGCGCGACTGCGGCAGTTCCGCGAACTGGCGGCGGAGTTCGACCCGCAGGGCAAGTTCCGGAACGGCTTTGTGCGGGCAAATCTCTACGCAAGCTGAAAGATCAGAAAAAGCGCTTGACTTTACGCAGGTTTTCGGTGCATCATCCTATGGTATTCCTGTTGGAATACCTTTGGATGGTGCTGGGATGTCCGATACCGAGAAGATCTCGTTCAATATGAGCGCAGTTGATCTGGGGCAGGTTGACCTTTTGGTTAGCCAGGGGTTCTACTCCAGCCGCACAGACTTCCTGATTGCGGCGGTGAGGCGGCAGATCGACGGCCACGCGATGACAGTACAACAGGAGGTACAAAGGAAGTTTATGACGTTGGGGATGGCGATTTACGGGCGCGAAGACCTTGAAAAACGCGCCGCGACGGGAAATCCGATCGATATACGCGTGGTTGGAGTGCTGAAAATTGCCGACGACGTGACGCCGCAGCTGGCACGCGCGGCCATCAAGTCAGTGTCGGTCTTTGGGAAGATTCGCGCAAAACCGGAAGTGGTAGCGGCGTTGTTGTTTCGCAAGAGCGGCGAATAGAGCCGGGCGATTGAGAGAGATGAGCGATGACCGGAGTCCATACGATTTTTGACGATGCGCTGTTTGCCCTGTTGCTGGCAGTCCCCCTGATTGAGTGGAAGTGGAGCTGGCCGCGATATCTGGCGCGGTTGAGGACCGGAGCGCCCGGCGTGCGCGCAAGGTTCTATCGCAGCCTGATGATGGAGGAGTGGATTGTGGCGGCGTACCTCGCGAGCTACTGGGCGATGAAGGCGCGGCCGTGGCAGTTTCTGTTTCTGGCTGGTTCGGCCACGCCGCTGCGGCTAGGCATTCCACCGGGCTTGCGGCTATGGGCGGGGATGGCCCTGGTTGTGTTGCTGGCAGGATGGATGGTCGCACAGCGGCGCGCGGTGGAAGCGCGACCGAAGTTGCTGGAGCGTATCAGGCCAAAGCTTGAGTATGCCGAGCCGCTGTTGCCGCACACTGCGCCGGAGCGCAAGCTATTCTGGCTGGTGTCGCTCACCGCCGGCGTCACCGAAGAGTTTCTTTATCGAGGGTTCCTGTTCTGGTTTTTGTCGGCGTGGATGGGGCCGTGGTGGGCAGCGCTGTTGAGTGCGGCGATTTTCGGCGCAGGCCACGTGTACATGGGCTATCTTCAAGTGCCCAGAACTGCGGTGTTCGGGCTAGTGGCGTCGTTTGTGGCGCTGGCATCGGCATCGCTGTGGCCGGCGATGCTGCTGCACGCATTTATCGACTGGAATTCGGGCGAGTTGGCTTTCAGGGCGCTCCAACAAGCAGGTTCCACATCGAGCAATCGATGACTGGCTGCGACGATCAGCCTTTACTGCGCTTGATGATCTGGAACTCGTAGCCTGGGTTAATGGGAAAAAGGCCGGCCACATGGCGCAGCCGCTGAGCCAGCGCCGTGGCGTCGAGCAACGGATACTCGCGCTCGCGCAAGTCGCGGTAATCGAAATCGACGGCGAGCGAAAGCATGTAGATGGCGAGCGAATCGGAGAACGACGACTCGAAGAAGTTCAGGCGGGCGCGCTCGTCGATAGTTTTAGCGCCGGGGTGAGGCTCGAGCGCGCGGCGGCGGGTTTCCCAGGCGTCCTGGCTGGTTTCGCCGCGAACCTGAGCCTCGGCCTGCGACCAGGCGAGCGTAGAAAAGCTGTCGGGGACGCCGGCGGCTTCGACGAAATTATGCGCCACGTTGATGAAGAATTCGAAGGCGAGGCCGAAGCGGTCTTCAACCAGGCGCGTGGAAATAAAGACGGCCTCGGTGGCGCCGAATTGCGCGTTGCGATGGCAGACGGCGCGGTCGCCAAGCTCGACGGAGTAGGCCGGCGCGACCAGGTTTTCGCCGGTGTCGGCAATGGTGAGGGGGACGAAGTAGTAGGCGCGCTGGCGCAGCGCAGCGGTGAGTGCGGCGGGGACGGCGCCGACGAGACGCTCGAGATCGGCGTCGGAGATGCGCGTTTCGCCCCAGGTGGCGTAGTGAATGCCGTTGGGCGCCGCGAGCACAGCCACCTGCGTAGCCACTTTTTCGGCATGCCACAGCTCAATTTGCGCACTGCTGGCCATGAATTTGTATTCTAGACGAGAGGGCATGAGACGATGGCGGAAATGGCACAAAAGAGGCAGGGGCGGACGGTTTTCGGATTTCCGCTGGAGGGTTTCAGCCTGTTCCAGAGCCTGCTACTGGCGTTTGCGTCGGCGTTTCTAACGTTCTTCGCGACGACGTGCGTGGCGATTTTCGTGCTGCTGGCCTGGAATGTGTTCGGCGGGCACCCGGTCGACTACACCGACACCTACCGGTATGTCGGGTTCCCGGCGGGTGTGGTGGTG
>JASHYS010000299.1 GCA_030042915.1 Acidobacteriaceae bacterium | reverse complement strand
AGATCGTGCTTGAGCTGATCGATGCGGCGCTGGATGCGGCGGCGATCGGTTTCGAGCTGGGTTTCGCCGGGGCCGCGGGTGCCGATGCCGCCGCCCAGTTGCGACATGGCTTTGCCGCGCCCGGTCAGGCGCGGCAGCATGTATTCCAGTTGCGCCAGCTCCACCTGCAGCTGGCCCTCGCGCGTGCGTGCGTGGCGCGCAAAGATGTCGAGGATGAGCTGCGTGCGGTCGAGAACGCGGCAGGGCAGCGCGGCCTCAAGGTTGCGCAGTTGCGTAGGCGAAAGATCGTGATCGAAGAGAACCAGGTCGGCCTGCGTGGACGCGGCCACGGCGGCGATCTCTTCCACTTTGCCCGAGCCGATGAGTGTCGCAGGGTCGGGTTGCGGCCGCCGCTGGATCAATTTAGCGGCAACCTCGCCGCCGGCGCTCAAGAGCAACTCGCGAAATTCTGCCAAAGAGGCCGCGGCGTCGAGACGATTCTCATCGCGCGGTGGGCTGACTTTTCGCTGGGAAGCGGAGGATGGTGGGGAGGCGCCAGACTCGAGCACACCGCCCAGTGATGGGCCGAGACGCAAAGACGCTCTCGTCGCGCCGGGCACCACTGCGCGATTGCCACGGGAGTGGATCCCGAAGGCCACTCCCACTAAAACAGCGCGTTCCCTCCGATCGGTGCGATCAGTTGCAAACGCCTCGTTCGCCACTCGAGGACGCTCCTGAGCGCTACCGTTGCTCGGCGGTCACTTGGGGTATTGACGGCACCGGGACCGGTGAAGGGCCGATGCCCGCGGACACAGGCGTGGGGCGATGCTCGCTATGCATCACACTGCGGCTGCTGACTACGGTTGATATCGCGTGTTTGAAAATCAATTGTTCCTGGCTGTTATTTTCCAGGAGCACAGAATATTTGTCGAAAGACCGAATCTTCCCGGTCAGCTTCACACCGCTGACCAGATAAATCGTAATCGGGGATTTGTCCTTTCGAACTGTGTTCAGAAAGGTGTCCTGAATATTTTGTGCCGGCTTGTTCTCCATGTGCCGATCTCCTGCTTTCTTGGTGAAGTTTTTTTGTGCAACATGTTCCAGGTCGCAGCAATACCGCGAGGACCGCTCCGGAAGACCCGGCGACGGCAAACCCCGCAATGGCTCAACTCTATAGAGATTTTCGATGCATTTCAACTCCGGCAGGCGGAGTTTGGGGCTCGGAACCGGTAAATGGGACCAGAATCAGGCTTTGCCGGCGCGGGGTGACGGGCTGATAGCATCAAGGTGTGGAAAAAACCGCGAATCCGCCGCGTGGTACCGAACCTCTAATTTCGCCTGCGCCGGCGCCCGTTCCGATGCTCGATCTCGAGCGCCAATACCGGCCCATCCACGGTGAATTAATGGATGCACTGGAACGTGTGCTCAAAAGCCGGCAGTTCATTCTTGGCGATCAAGTGGCTCATTTTGAAAGGCTTTCCGCGGAACAATTGGGCGTGAAGTACGCTCTTGGCTGCTCTTCGGGAACCGACGCCTTGTGGCTGGCTCTGGCCGATACAGGCGCCGGCCCGGGCGTGGGAGTGGTGACCACGCCCTTCAGCTTTTTTGCCTCGGTAAGCTCAATTTTGCGTTGCGGGGCGACCCCGGTCCTTGCCGACATTGACCCTGTTACTTTTTGCTTATCGCCCAACGCCGTCGCGGCGGTTCTGGAGGGTCCGCGCGGCCGCGGAGCGCGGATTCTGCTTCCGGTTCACCTTTATGGCCAATGCGCAGACTGGAGTGCTTTTTCGCGCATGGGCCGCGAGCGCGGGCTGACCCTGATTGAAGACGCGGCGCAGGCCTGGGGCGCGGAATGGAATGGAGTGAAGGCCGGCGGGCTGGGCGATGTTGCGGCCTTCAGCTTTTATCCCACCAAAAATCTGAGCGCAGCGGGCGACGCCGGTATGGTGACGACCAACTCCGGCGACCTGGCTGAGCGGGTGCGTTCGCTGCGCCAGCACGGGATGAGGCGTCGCTATTATCACGATGAGCTGGGCTGGAACGCACGCATGGACGGATTCCAGGGTGCAGTGCTGGCGGTCAAGCTGAAGTACATTGCAGGCTGGAACGAGGCGCGCCGCGCTTTGGCGGCACGATATCACGCACTGTTTGCGAAGGCCGGATTGGCCGAGGCCGGCCCGTACCCCACGCATGGAGTGGTCTTGCCGCGTGAGGTTGCAGGCGCGCGGCATGTGTGGCACCAGTATGTAATTCGCGCAACGCGGCGCGATGCGCTGCGTGAATTCCTGACTGCGCGCCGGATCGGCTCGGAGATCTACTATCCGGTTCCGTTGCATCGGCAGGAAGCGCTCAAAAGCCTGGGCTACGCCGAGGGAGACTTCCCCGAGGCCGAGCGCGCTGCGCGCGAAGTGCTCGCACTGCCTATGTTTCCCGAGCTGCGTGAGGACGAGCAGGAGACAGTGGTCGCCGCGATCGCCGAGTTCTATTCGTAGCTGGCACTACTGCGAACAGCGTTCAGCTTGATTGCGCCCCAGTGAGGGTCGTGCAGCGCTTCCCGCAAGCCGCTCTGGCCCGAATTTCCAACGTGGGCGCAACCTGTTCCTGATAAAAACTGACAAGGAGGCAGGATTGCGCATTGCCATCGACACCGGCGGCACGTTTACCGACTGCGTTTGCTTTGTGGGCGGAGAACTGCGCGTGGCCAAGATTTTTTCAACGCCTGCCGATCCATCAAGGGCGTTGCTTGAAGGTGTGCGCTTGTTGGGCGGCGGAGAAAACGTGGAAGTGCGCCATGGAACCACC
This sequence comes from Acidobacteriaceae bacterium, assembly GCA_030042915.1. The sequence goes on along the minus strand of JASHYS010000299.1, from coordinate 528 downwards.
GTGGGCACCAACACCATGCTGGAGCGGACCGGAGCGCGCGTAGCTTTTGTCACGACCGCGGGCTTTGAAGACACCATCGTCATTGGGCGGCAGGCGCGCGAAAAACTCTACGACTGGTTTGCGCCGGCGCCGATTTGCCTGGTACCGCAAGAATTGCGCTTCGGCGTGGCTGAGCGCGTGAACGCCGAGGGAAAGATGCTGCGCGCGCCGTCGGATGAGGAACTGGCTGCGCTGCTTGAGGCTGTGCGGACCAGCGGCGCGCAGGCGGTGGCCATCTCGCTGCTGTTTTCCTTCGCTAACCCTGCCACCGAACAGCGGATTGAGACAGCGCTCAGCAAGCTCGGCATTCCGGTTTCCGCGTCGCACCGCATTCTGCCGGAGTTTCGCGAATACGAGCGCGCGTCGACGACCGTGGTGAATGCGTACCTGGCGCCGCGCATGCAGAGTTACCTGTTGGCTTTGGAGAAACGCATCGGCGAGGAGCACCGCGGCGGTCGCGTGGACGTGATGCAGTCTTCGGGAGGCATC
>JASHYS010000298.1 GCA_030042915.1 Acidobacteriaceae bacterium | reverse complement strand
GGGAACCACGGTTCGTCGGGATTGGGCAGGCGCTTGAGGACTGCGGGCAGTGGGTGGGCTTCCCAAACCTGCAATTCACCGGAGAGGCTCGAGTCAACCGCCATGGCGATGCGGTGCGAGGCGTGATTGAGCAGAAAAAATCGCCAGCGGTCAGGATCCTCGTCCACACCCGGTTCGACTTCCAGGCGGACCTTCTGAGGGTCGCCAAAAACAAACGAAAAAGCGCGCAGCGGCAGCAAAAGCCCCATACCGCGCGCCTTGATATAGGCCTCTTTCAGGGTCCATAGCGAGATGGCGCGATTGGGGCGGGAGACGGCGGGCAACTCGTCGAGTTGCTTGAGCTCGGTGGCAGAAAACACGTCGGGCGCGAGGCGAACGATCTCCTCGGCTCGGCTGAGAGCCTCCACGTCCACGCCGACCTCGGCGACAGGGTCGGGTCGCAGGGAACGTGACGCGGCTCCTTCGGCGGGCGATGCGACCAGGCAAACGGCCAGCTCCGTGCTGTTCGATTGATTGAAGCGGACGCCGCACTCGGGTAGCGGCGAAGGCTTGCCGTAGGCGTTGACTGAGTAGCGCCACTCCTGGGGCGCCAGATGATGAGCGTGGGAGAGCGCGATGCGCGCCAGTGCATGGGTGGACAGGTACTCGCGGCGGTGACGGTCAAAGTGGAAACGGGCGGCGCGCGTGCGCTCAGCGTCATTCAGAAGAGCGGCGCACGCCTCGGCGGTAGAGGGATCTGCAAGGTCGCCAGGATAGGCGTACCAGAGGCGCAGCGCAGGGTTGCCCGCCGGGTTGCGATCGATCTCCGGTTCCATTGTCGGCCTTGCCCCAAGGATAAAGCTCTTCGACAGCGCGACGGAAGATCGAATACAATTCGGCGCAAACTCCGGCCCTGTCGGAAGCGAGCCAACTTTTTCGGGCAACCTTCCCCGGCAAAAACTCCCCGAACGGCAAGATCAATCAGGAGCGCACCATGGCGACCGAAGCGAAGCGCGTCAAGCAGAACTATCTTGCCATTGCGGTTGCCGCGGTGGTTTGTTTTCTCTTTGAGGCAGCGTGGTACACGGTTTTTCTCGATGTGTGGCTGAAAAGTATCGGCCACGACCGCGCCTGGCTGAAGCATTCGGGAGTGAATCCGCTGCTGCAGTGGGGCTCGGCTCTGCTGGCTGAGGCTTTGGTTGCGACGTCGATCTCCTGCATTACGCAACTGACCGGACCGCAGACGGCGCTGCGCGGCATCAAAATTGGCGCGGCTCTGTGGCTGGGGCTGGTTTTGCCCACCATCGCTCTGGGAGCCGTCTTTGCAGAACTCAATTACGCGGGCTTCGCCGTCGATACCGGGTTCTGGCTTATCGGCATGATGCTGATGGGGGCGATTGTGGGGGCATGGAAAAGAAAGGGAACAGGGATTAGGGGATAGGGAACAGAAGACATAGAAGTGCGGGCGAAGACGCCCGCACGCCGCCGGCAGGGATGCCGGCGTTACATGCATGTTCCTTATTAGCTACTGGCTATTGGCTGTCTTACTCCGGCGGTGGGTAGAAAGGCAGCTTTTCGTTCTTCTGATTGGCGCGCCGAACCGTGGCGTCATCGAAGAGAAGCGCGGGAGCCAGAACGGTGACAGGAGGGTCGCCAAAGTAGTTGGCGACGTAGAAGTCCTTGCCGGCAGCTTCAATGCTGGAGCGCAGGGCGCGTTGATCGATGTCGTCGAGGACGGCGCCTCGCACCAGCTCACGCTTGCCGTCAGCGCTGAGGCGATAAAGCAGGCGCGGATTGCGTTCGCCGCCCAGCGTCTCGACATAATAAACGCTCTTCAGGCCGCGATCTTTTGCCATGTCAAGCAGCTTCTGGTTCAAGGCGTCGTCGCTGATGCCGTTTTCCGCCGTAATCTTCAGCACTCCGATCACGGGACGAGCGGGTCCGGTGAGCCCGGCGCGCCCGTGGCCGTTGGACTTCGGAAAGTCGCGCACCGGCTGGCGGCCGATCACGTAATTGTCGAGGCGGCCGGAGTCGACCAGGTCGACGGTTTGCGCGGGAACGCCCTCGTCGTCGACAGCATATGCACCCACCAGCCCCTTGCCATTCCAGATCCTGAGGCTGGGATCGTCGAAGACGTCGATGAAATCGGGCAGGACGCGGGCGTGATAGCTGGAGGCAAAGGGGCCGTTGGTGCGCGCCTCGGTGCCCAGAGGCGGTCGCGTAGCCGTCACCGCGGTGCCCAGCAACCCGCGCAGCGTGTCGGCCGCGGCGTCGGCGCTCATCAGCAGCGGACCGTGATACTCCTCCTCGACGAGCGGCGCCTTGCGCAGTTTGGCGAGAGAGGCGATTTCGTCCACCGCATGCTTGCTGAAGGCGGCTTCAGAGTCGAGATCGTCGAGCGAGGTTCCTACCGTGGCGTAGGAGCGGTCGAGATGCATGCCATCGGAGGCCTGGGTGCCCGCGGCAAACGTTTCTTCATACTCGGCCGCAGGCTTCCGCAGGATGGTTCCCTCGCTGGTGACGAGCCAGGTAGTGGTGACGCGGGCGTGAAAACTGGCGTTGGAGTACTGAACTTCGCGCTGCTCAGCGCTGACCGAAGAGTCAGTGCGATACAGGCCGCTGGCGCGCGCCACACGCTGCGTCCATGCGTCCTGATCGATGTGCAGCAGAATGGGGTCGGCCAGCGAGATGACAGGTTTCTCCTGGCTGAAATCGTCGGCCTGCGGCGGCGTCTGCACCTGCTTGAGCTCAGCCTGCTTCTGCGCATATGCCGCCAGAGCGGCTTTGTACGCCTGGTCGGTGGCCGCCCACAGCGTGGTGCGCAGAGCGGTGGGATCGTCGTCGAGCACGGCCAGTTCCAGCGCGCCGTCGCCGCGCCCGCCGGAGCTGTCGGTCTTGTAGTCGCCCACGCGCACGGTGACGCGCGCTAGGCGCTGATGCGCAAGGTCAGAGCCTTCACTCGAACCGAACTCCGCGCGCGTTTGGAAATCCTGGACTTCCTCGATGCGGTACTGGACAAAAAACGGCTTGGCGAAGTCCTTCAGTTCCAACTGGCTCATGCTGCGGTCGAGTTCCTCGAGCATGGCCTTGAGGACGGGATCTTTTTC
>JASHYS010000297.1 GCA_030042915.1 Acidobacteriaceae bacterium | reverse complement strand
GCGGCGCTCGGCCTGGCGCACCACGGGCACGATGAGCCCCCAGTCGAGAGCCACGGCGACGCCGAGATGGATGTTCCGGTGGTAGCGGATGGCGAGGCCATCTTTGACGTTTTCAAGCGAGGCGTTGACGACCGGGTAGCGGCGCAGCGCGGCGATGGCGGCCATGGCGATGAAGGGCATGTAGGTGAGCTTGACGCCGTGGCGCTGGTCGAAGGCCGCCATGTGGTGCTCGCGCAGGCGGGCGATGCGCGTCATGTCGACTTTGTAGACGGAGTAGACATGCGGGCTGACACGCGCGCTCTCGACCATGCGCTCGGCAATGATGGCGCGCATGCGAGTGAGAGGAACGAGTTCGGTGGGCAGGCTGGCGAGATCTGGCGGCGCCTCCGGCGGCACTGGCCGTGCGGCGGGCTCTTGGACAGGCGTTTGTGCGGCTGCCTTCAGCACGTCTTCTTTGCCGATGCGGCCGCCGAAGCCTGTGCCGGCGACGCGGCTGATGTCGATGCCGTGCTCTTTGGCGATGCGGCGGGCCAGTGGCGAGGAACGAATGCGGCCCAGCACTTGCGGTGCAGGCACCTGCGGTGCGGCGGACTTTTGGACCGGCGTTTGTGGAGCCGGCGGGGGCGCTGGCCGCGCAGCAGACTTTTGGGCTGGGGTTTGTGGAACCGGTGGGGCGGACTTTTGGGCCGGCGGTCGTGGAACTTCTGCGGCGGCGGCCTCGCCAATGACTGCGAGCACCGTGTTGACTTCGACGGTGGCGCCCTGGGGCGTGCGGATTTCGGACAGAACGCCGGCGACGGGCGACGGAATCTCGGCGTCGACCTTGTCGGTAGAGATTTCGAGAAGCGGCTCGTCTTTCTGGACGGCGTCGCCCACCTTCTTGAGCCACTTGGTGATGGTGCCCTCGAAGATCGACTCGCCCATCTGGGGCATGATGACGTCCGTTGGCATGAAGGCCTCGTCGTAGCGGAGTTGGCGGAGTGAGCGGGGTTAGAAAAAGCCCCCGAACCGCTCCTGCTCGTCGGTCAAGCTCCTGCCGGATTATAAATCGCGGGGTTAGCGGAGCTGGGGGAGTGAGCGGTGTTAGGAAAACCGTGGTTCCGGCGCCGCGGCCGCATCGGGCTGCGTTTCGGCGCGGAGCGCGTCGAGGCTTTGAACGAATTGAACCGGCTGATTGAAGACGAGGCCGAACTGGCGGGCTGCACGGTGCGCGAGGGATTCGAGGCTGAGCAGGCTCGCCGGGGCTGCGCCGCTACTCGCGATTTCTCGTTCGAGGCTGGTGACAGGGCGGTCAGTGATGCCGCAGGGGTTGATGAGGGAGAAGTCGCGCAAGTCGGTGGTGACGTTGAAAGCGAACCCGTGCGAAGTGACGCCGCGCGCCACGTGGATGCCAATGGCGGCGATCTTGGCTCCGCCCGCGGAAGCATCTTTGGCCGAGCTTTCGCAGCTTTCGTCCAAAAGGCTGCTGTGCGCGACACCGCGCGGCAGACTTTTGGACGAGATTTGTGATGGCTTCGGACTTTCGCCGGCGGGCGTCGGCGAAAGCCCGCACCAGACGCCGGTTAATCCGCAGATGCGGCCGGCGGCGACGCCGAACTCGCCGCAGAGGCGAATGAGGGCCTCTTCCATGAGGCGAACGAAGTCGACGGGGCCGAGCCGGCCTCCACTGGGCGAGCGCAGGCTGCGCAGATCGAAGATGGGGTAGCCGATGAGCTGGCCCGGGCCGTGATAGGTGACGTCGCCGCCGCGATTGATCTCGTGAAGGGTGACGCCGCGCGCGGCAAGCAACTCGCCGGAGGCGAGAATGTTGGCGCGGCGGGCGTTGCGGCCCAACGTGAGCACGGGAGGGTGCTCGAGAAGCAGCAGGACGTTGGCAATGCGATCGGCGGTGCGCAGAGCGATGAGCTCTTCCTGCAGGCGCAGGGCTGCGGCGTATTCAACCCGGCCGAGATAGAGGTACTGAATCATCCGTTGACTTGATTGTAGGTGGCGGGAGGGTTCGGATCCGCGTATTCGATTTGGGTCAGACTGCGGGCTTTCGCTGGAGGATGGGGAAGAAGAGCGAGCGGAAAGGCCAGGCTCCGACAACCCAGAAAAGCGCCATCAGGATGGCGGCGGGCAGAGCCCTGGGCGCGATGAGCACGTTGACAACGAAGATATTGATAACGAGTGGGCCGAGGATGGTGAGGCCGAAGGGAACGAACTGGTTGGCGAGCAGCAACAAACCGCCAATCACTTCCATGACACCGATGAAGTTCAAATAGCCGGTTTCGATCATGCCGCCGATGAGTTGACCGGCGGGACCCGGTGGCAGGGGCTGTTTGCCGAAAAAATTGAAGAGATGGTTGGAGCCGGCGAAGACAAAAACGGCGGCGAGAAGGATGCGGGCGATGAGGGAGACGATTTTCATGGAATTCTCCTTGAGATGAATCGGCAACGTTGGGGAACGCGGGCCCACGATCGGAAAGCACTCTGGATTGGATGGCGGACGAGGGGTGAACGACGCAAGGGGAGACGGGCGTGAAAAGGAAACAGTTCGGCGGCCGCTATTTGGCCGGGTCGACGAGGGCCTGATAGACGAGCGCGTGAGTGCGATAGAGAAGCGGGTGATTGTCGGGGCTGCTGCGGCGTTGAATCATGCCCACAAACACGATGTCGTTAGTGGGATCGACCCAGAACCAGGTGCCGGCTGCGCCATCCCAGAAGAAAGTCCCTTTGCCGTCGGGCAGGTTGGCCTCAGGCGGATCGAAGATAACGGCGCAGTTGTAGCCGTAGCCGAAGCCGGGGCGCATGATGTGCATGCCGATGCCGAACTGGCCGGTGAGAAGCGCGGCCGGCAGGTGGTTTGAGGTCATGAGCTTGACGCTGGAAGGAGCCAGGATGCGCACACCGCCGAGTTCGCCGCCGTTGGCCAGCATTTGTGCGAAGCGGTAGTAATCTTCGGCCGTGGAGACCAGGCCGCCTCCGCCGGAGGGCGCGGTGGGCTCGGTGGCGTAATCGGTGGGCACGCCGTTTTCGGTAGGCTCGGCAACCAGCTGGCCGTTGCTTTCGTGATATCCGGTGGCAAAGCGCGCGCGCTTGTCGGGCGGGACGAAGAAGCCGGCGTCGCGCATGCCCAGCGGTGCGAAGAGATGGTCGCGCATAAAGTCGGGCAGCGACTGGCCGGTGAGTTTCTCGATGATGTAGCCCTGGATGTCCATCGACATGCTGTAGGTCCAGCCTTTGCCGGGCTGGTAGAGCAGCGGAATCTGCGCCAGGCGGTCGATCATCTCCTGCAGGTTTTTCACGCTGGACGTGCCGGGCTTGAGCTCGCCATACATGCGGTCGACGGGTGTGTCGGCGGTTCCGTAGGTGAATCCGGCGGTATGCGTCATCAGCTCGCGCATTGTGGGCGCGCGCTCGGGATCGGCGAGAAGCATTTTTCCGTTGGTATCGAAACCGCTGAAGACCTTGAGGTGCGCGAACTCGGGAATGAATTTGGAGATGGGGTCGGAGGGAAGCCACTTGCCCTGCTCGTAGAGGAGCATCATGGCCGCGCCGGTAACGGGCTTGGTCATGGAGTAGTCGCGGAAGATGGCGTCTTTGGTCATGGGCGCGCCGGTGGCGAGATCGCGGACGCCGTAGGTGCGGTATTCGACGATTTTGCCGTGGCGGGCGAGGATGGTGATGGCGCCGGCGAGCTGCTTTTTGTCGATTTCGTCCTGGATGAAAGCGTGCAGGCGCTCGAGCCGCTCTGAAGAAAAGCCGACCGATTCGGGCTTGACGGGGGTCATGTCGAGCGCAGGGCCGGAGGCGGGCGGCTGGGCGAGCGCGGCGCCAGGGCCGAAGGCGAAAAATGGAGCAGCGAGGAGGACGGCGGCGATCCTTTGCGACAGAGCCAGGTTCATGAGGGTCCTTTGCGGGGCGATTGGCTGTGCACCCCGTTCGGCACCCTTTATATCAAACGGCGCGTATGTGTTTGCTTGTGTGGCGCTCGCGGCCGAAGGCGAATGCGAATTCGGGGTAAACTATCTTCTGGCAGGAGGACCGGGCGGTCGCTGCCGGGGCTCGCTTTGGCGCGTTCCGGGAGAGGAAAGTCCGAACTCCGCAGGGCAGTGTGCCGGATAACGTCCGGGACGGGAGCGTCAAGGCTCACGGACGGCTGAGTGCCACAGAAAACATACCGCCGGGCTGTTCGCGCTTCGGCACGAGCAGGTTGGCCCGAAGGGCGTATGCCTGGACGGCCAGTCCGGTAAGGGTGAAAAGGTGCGGTAAGAGCGCACCGCGCAGCCAGTAATGGCTGTGGCAGGGTAAACCCCACACGGAGCAAGACCAAATAGGGGGGGAAGCACGGGCCGGGAGCAAGGCTCGTGCTCGGTGCCGGCCCGGCGCCGAAAGGCTGCTCCATGCAATGGCCGAAACCTCCGGGTAGGTCGCTGATGAGCGTCCGCGGCAACGCGGCGCCTAGAGGAATGACCGCATAGAACAGAATTCGGCTTACGAGTCCTTTTGCCGAATAGCGAAGTTCCCAGTGGCGGTTCCATGTCGTTGGGGCAGAGTGACAGCCCCGGTTGGGTGACTCCCGGCCGGGGCTGGCCATTTTTAGCGAGGTCTCCCACCCTTTTTGGTTCGGGGCGTCGAACCGAAAAGCATGTACGGGCGTAACGGAATCAGCAGCTCCTCTGCTTTAGGATCGAAACGGGTGAGGTCGGGAACCAAGTGAAGCAATTTGCGCCTTTCCGGCTGGATACGGCAAACGAGTGTCTGTGGCGCGGGGACGAGCGAATCGCTCTGAAGCCAAAGCCATTTGCCGTGTTGCACTTCCTGGTGGAGAATCCGGGGCGGCTGATTACGCACGACGAGCTGCTGGATGCCCTGTGGCCTGAGACGTATGTGCAACCGCAGGTTTTGCGGACCTACATGCTGGAGCTGCGCAAGCTTCTGGGCGACGACGCCGCAGAGCCCCGGTTTATTCAGACCATGCCCAAACGCGGCTACCGTTTTGTTGCGCCGGTGACGGAGACCGAAGCGAGCGGACGCGCCGCAGGGCCGGGATCGGATGCAAAAGAAAGCGGGACGGCGCAGGTTGTGGGCCGGGACGTGGAGCTGGGACGCTTGCGCGCCGAGTTGGAGGGGCTGGCAACAGGGCGCCGGCGTATGGTGCTGGTCAGCGGTGAGGTGGGCATCGGGAAGACCACGGTGGTAGACGCCTTCAGCGGGGCGGCTTGCAAGCGAGGCGCGGCGATGGCCGCGCGCGGGCAATGCGTTCCGCAAGTGGGCGGGAAGGAAGAGTATTACCCGGTGATGGAGGCGCTGGGCGAGCTATGTGCATCGCCGGAAGGCGAGATGGCTTGCCGGACGCTCGAGCGCATGGCGCCGGCGTGGCTGGCGATGCTGGGCCGCGAAGCCGTTGCGGCCGAGGCTGGGCGGGAACGCATGCCGGGCAGCCTGTGCGCTGCGCTGGAAGAGATGAGCGCGGCCAAACCGCTGATCCTGATTTTCGAAGACCTGCAGTGGGCCGACAGCGCGACTCTCAATCTGATTGCGGCCCTGGCGCGGCGGCGCGCGGCAGCGAAGCTGATGGTGCTGGTGACGTTCAGGCCGCGCAGCGTGGCTGTGGGGCATCCGTTGAAAGCGTTGAAACAGGATCTGCTGACGCAGCAATTGTGCACCGAGATTCCGCTGGGGCCGCTGGATGCGGCCGCGGTGATGAAGCTGCTGGGGCACGAGCTGGGCGCCGAAAGCGTGCCGCAGCAATTGGGAAATTTCATTTATGTGCACGCCGAAGGCAATCCGCTGTTCGCGCTTGTGCTGCTGCGGCACTTGATTGCGCAGCAATTCCTGGTGCGGAAGGGGCAGGATGGCGAGAGCGAATGGAAGCTGACGGCTGATCTTGAGGAAGTGGATGCGGGAGTTCCCGACGAGTTGACGCAGATGGTGGAGCTGGAGTTTGAAGGCCTGACGGCAGAGGAGCAGAGTTTGCTTGAGGCGGGAAGCCTGGTGAATGTGGCCTTCCCCGCCTGGGCGGTGGCGGCGGCGCTGGACAAGGACGCGACAGAGACCGAAGAAGCCTGCAACGCGCTGGCGCAGAAGATGCATTTTGTTCAACGCGCGGGCCACGATGAGCTGCCCAACGGCGCGCGATCGGCCTTCTATGCGTTTACGCACGGACTTTACCGCGAGGTTCTTTATCAACGGCAGAGCGCGCCACGTCGCGCGCAACGGCATATCCGCATCGCAGAGCGGCTGGGCGAGCTGTTCGCAGGACGGCAGGCGCACGTAGCGCGCGAAATGGCCCTGCACTTTGAAGCAGCGGGAAGCTGGCAGCGCGGCGCGCGTGCGCGGCGCGAGGCGGCCCGGTATGCGCGGGAACGCCAGGCGCACCCTGAAGCGGCGGAGCTGCTGGAGAGAGCGCTGGGGCGCGCGGAACATTTGAGCAAAGCAGAAGTGGATGCGATCCGCAGCGAGTTGGGGCAGGCGCGCGAAGCCATGCGGAACGCGTCAAAACAAAAGCGCCCCACGCGGAGGGCGCCAACAAAAGTTTGACGGATTTTCGACGGATTCTTGACGACTTTAGTTTTTAAAGCGCGCTAGGGTGATTCGCAGATGGAGGTTAAGACCATGCGGATCACACTTCGTTCCCAAATTCTGGCACTGGCAATTCTGGCCCTGGCTGCTGTGGCGCCCGTTTCAGTGAAGGCGCAGAGCCGGGCCAAGGTTCCCTTCAACTTTGTGGTCGCGGGCAAGACTCTCCCAGCGGGCACATATTCGATCGCGGAAAAGGCGTTCGGCGTCGTGTCGCTCGAGGGCGAGGGCCGCACCATCAGCTGGATAGCGATGGGCGTGGATTCCTACGGCGCGAATCCGAGCCTGACCTTCGACCATAGAGGCGACACCTACTACCTGCGCACGGTTCAATACGGCCGTCTCATCACCACGCAGCTGGACTCGAAGACCAAGGCGAAACACCGGGGGGCCGAAGTGGCGATGGAAGGACAATGAGAGTCCGCGAGCACGCGGCGGTGAACTCGAACGGGAAATCGATTTGGGGAGGGCGCACAGCTTCATCGTGCGACCCTTCTCTTTTTGCGCGCCAAGCCGGCGGCAATGGATATGGCTTGTTATTCGGGAGCGCTTTCAGCGAAGGCGTCTGGCTGCAGAGAGGAGCCTGCGCCGCTTCGTTCGTCACGCGATTTTTTCCAGCTCGACTTCGACGAACTCGCGGGCTTCTTTGAGTCGCGTGGAATATTGGCGGACTTTTTCGTAGACCCCAATTACGATCTGATCGAGACAAACACAATAAACCCGGGTATCCCCGTCCTGCGGGTCGGTTGCCGAGCCCACAGCGCCATCAAACAAATGGCGCGCGCCGGCAAGAACATCTTCGTGAGCCACTCGCCCTTCACGCGAGCGCTTCCTGGCTCTTTCCTTGGCAAAAGACTCCAGGTTTTCTACTTCTTCCCTGGTGCAAGTATGTTCCCAGACGTCCCATTCACCGTCACGGAATCGCTCGGCGTAGACAACAATCTTCATCGATGATCATCCTGCCCGCGCAAAGCATGAATTGGCCTCAGCGAGACCTGCAGGGACTGGAATCCTTCTCATTTTGGGGCCCGAGTGCCTTTTGGCTTGATTCCAGAGACCACATGTGATGGCGGGTCCTAGATTGGAAACAACCGCGCTTGGGGAGCTGTCGCTCAAGAGAATACAAGGCGAATCGCCACACATAAATGGAACGAAAGGGTCAGCATGAATCCACGAAAGTTTATTTCCTGCCCGGAGGCACGAAAAAGCGGGGAAAGTGGAGCGGTCCGGGCCGAAACAACGGCGAAAGGCCGCGCTGCTACCATCAGACACATGCTGCGAGTGAAGCGGTTGGCCCCGGGCGCGCGGCGCCCTGAAGTGGCTCATCCCGGCGAGGACCTGGGATACGATCTTTTCGCGCTGGAGGGAGTTGTACTGCGGCCGCACGCCACGGTGAAGGTGCGGACGGGGATTGCCGTGGAAGCGAGGCATCCTGAGACGGGAGCACCGCTGGGACTGCTGGTGCGCGACCGCTCGTCGATGGCGGCGCGGGGCCTTGCGACCACGGGCGGCGTGATCGATGCCGGCTACCGCGGCGAGATTCTGGTGGTGATGACCAACCTGGGCGATGCAGCCGTGGAGCTGGCGGCGGGCGAAAAGATTGCGCAGATGGTGCCCGTACCCGTCTTGAGCGGCCCGGTCGAGGAAGTGGAAAGCCTGGAAGCTTCGGTCCGGGCGGCAAAGGGATTTGGATCGACAGGGACGTAGAAGCAGGGATTAGAGAACAGGGACTGAGGGAACGCGGTAAGGCGCGCGCACGTATCATCAAAGCAGGACTATGCCGCTTAAAGAGGCTTTCAAACTCGCGTTGCAATCGCTGTGGGCGAACAAGCTGCGGACCATTCTGACGCTGATCGGGGTGGTGATGGGCGTGGCTGCGGTGATCATGGTCATCACCCTGGTGCAAGGGGCAAACCGCTACGTGGCAACCAAGCTTTCGGGCTATGGAGCCGACGTGTTCGACGTGGCGCGGATGCCGGGCGTCATTTTCGGCCCCGAGGATTACTTTCGCTACAACCGGCGCAAGATTCTCCATATTGAGGATTACTACGCCATCCGTGACGCCTGCACACGATGCAGCGAAGTGGGTGCGGATCTGAGCAAATCGACCAACGTCGTCTACAACGGCCACTCCAGCAATAACACCGAAGTGCGCGGCTACACGTGGACGATGCTTTCGCTGGCCAATATCGACATTGCAGAAGGGCGCGGGTTCACGCAGGCGGACGAAAATCATGGCACGCACGATGCGATCGTGGGCGCCGATGTGGTGGACAATCTGATGGGCCAGGTGGACCCCATCGGCAAGGAAATTCGCGTGGATGGGATGCCTTACACGATTGTGGGCGTGGCTGCAGCGCAGGGCAAGACGCTGGGCCAGTCGCAGGATAACTGGGTGGCCATCCCCATCAGCACCTACCAGCACACCTATGGCTTCAACGACTCGGTCGACATCCTGGCGCGCGTGGCCGGGAGCGCGGACTCGATGCAACAGGCCGAGGACGAAGTGCGCGTACTGATGCGCGCACGGCGCCATCTGGGGCCGGGAACCGAAGATGATTTTGAGATTGAGACCAACGACACGTTTCTCGACATCTGGAAGCAGATCAGCTCGCTGTTTGCGAGCGTGGTCCTGGGGCTGGCATCGATCGCGCTGGTAGTGGGCGGCGTGGTCATCATGAACATCATGCTGGTGAGCGTGACCGAGCGGACGCGCGAGATTGGCGTGCGCAAAGCACTGGGCGCCAAGCAACGCGACGTGCTGATGCAATTCCTCATTGAGAGCGCCACCATGGCGGTGACGGGCGGCGCCATCGGCGTCCTGTGCGGAATCCTGGTGGGAAAACTGATCACCGTGGTTGTGGGGTTCCCCACCAGCGTGCCGATCTGGGCCGTTTTTCTGGGATTGTTCCTCGCCGGAGGGGTGGGCATTTTCTTTGGCGTGTACCCGGCCAGCAAAGCCGCCAAACTCGATCCGGTGGTTGCACTGAGAGCGGAAATGTGAAAAAGACAGCTTCTAGCTCCTAGCCTCTGGCCTACCGGGCTCGATGGATCGTTGGAGAGAAGTTCTTGCTAGAAGCTGGTAGCTAGGAGCTAGTGGCTAGAGGCTGCATCAATGAAACCCGCCGGCCAAACCCGTGAATCGGTGAAGATCGCGCTGGACACGCTGCGCACCAACAAGCTGCGCTCGGGGCTCACCATTCTAGGCATTGTCATCGGCGTCTCCACGGTCATCACCATCTCGTCGGTCATCAATGGGATCAACATCCGCGTTTCAGGATTCATCAATTCGCTGGGATCGAATGTCTTCTGGATCACGCGCGAGCCCATCATCGGCATCCAGCCCACGACGGAGATGCTGGCACGCAAGATGTTTGTCGTGGACGACGCCATTGCGCTGCGCTCGCTGCCCCACGTGCTTGCCACCGACGCTGAGGGCGATTACATCAAAGCCTTTGCCGTGGGTGATGTGAGCGCGAAGTACAACGGCAAGAAGGTGGCAGGATCGATCCTGGCGGGTGTGACCTCGGAGCACGGCGAGGTCACCGACGCGGACCTTTTGGAGGGACGCCTCTTCACCGAGGACGACGATCTGCACCATCGCAAGGTGTGCGTGATCGGTCATGACACCTGGGACGCACTGTTCGAGGGAAAATCGGCAGTGGGCAAGGAAATCAACGTGGAGACCAGTCTTTTCACGGTGATTGGCGTGCTCGATAAGAGGAAGCAGCCCTTCGGGAGCGGGAAGAATCCACGCGACAACGTGATCGCATTTCCCATCGGCACCTTTCATGACCTTCATCCGGAGATCACCGACCTGACCCTGATCGTGAAATACGACAGCCCGCAATACAAGGAGCTGGTGGAGGACGAGATTCGCGAGCTGCTGCGCATCCGGCGCAAGGTGCGCGTTGAAGCTGCCGACGACTTCGAGATCAGCAGTCCTGACGTTCTGACGCAACTCTGGAACCAGCTCACGGGGGGCCTGGTGCTGTTTATGATCGCCGTTTCCAGCGTGGGCCTGATGGTGGGCGGGGTGGGCGTGATGAACATCATGCTGGTGAGCGTGACGGAACGCACGCGCGAGATTGGCGTGCGCAAAGCCATCGGCGCCACTAAGCGAACCATTCTGGCTCAATTCACCATGGAGGCCATCACGTTGTGTGCGCTTGGCGGAATCCTCGGAATCCTGCTGGGCGCCGTGATTACGTGGATCATCTACTTCCTGCCCATCGGGCTGCCGGCCACGCTCTCGCCCATGTGGGTGACCATCGGCCTGGGCGCATCCTGCGCCATCGGGCTGGTTTTCGGGATCTATCCGGCGTGGAAGGCAGCGAACCTCGACCCCATTGAGGCGCTGCGCTACGAGTGAGACAGCTGCTAGCTGCCAGCTTCTAGCTTCTTCGGCGGCGCGGCAACGCCTTGCGGCAATCCTAAAATAGGATCATGAGCGCCCGTCTGCTATCTTCAAGCACCGGGGCCTAGCGGCCAGGAGCTAGTAGCTAAGAGCTAAATTCATGAAACGGACCGGCCAAACGCGTGAATCGGTGAAGATCGCGCTGGAGACGCTGCGCACCAACAAGCTGCGTTCGGGGCTGACGATTCTGGGGATTGTGATCGGCGTTTCGACGGTCATCACCATCTCTTCAGTGATCAACGGGGTGAACAACCGCGTCGGAGACTTTATCGATTCCCTGGGATCGAATGTCTTCTGGATCACGCGCGTGCCGATTATCGGCGTCAAGCCCACGACCGAAATGCTGGCGCGCAGAAAGTTCACCGTGGACGACGCGCTTGCCATGCGCTCGCTGCCGCACGTGATTGCCACCGATGCGCAAGCCAGTTACATCAAGGCCTTCGCGGTGGGCGATATAAGCGCGAAGTACAACGGCAAGAAGGTGGCGGGATCGATTCTGGTAGGGACAACTTCAGAAGTGGCCGAAGTGACTGAGATTGACCTGCTGGAAGGGCGGCTTTATACCGAGGACGACGATTTACGGCATCGCAAGGTGTGCGTGCTCGGCCACGACACCTGGGACGAGCTCTTCGATGGGAAACCGGCAGTGGGCAAGGAAATCAACGTTGAGACCGGCCTGTACACGGTGATCGGCGTGCTCGAGCGGAGGAAAGAACCTTTCGGGAGCGGGAAAAGCCCGCGCGACAACGCCATCTTCTTTCCCATGGGCACGTTCCACGACATTCACCCGGAGATTACTGAAATCAACCTGGTGGTGAAATACGACAGCCCTCGATACAAAGATCTGGTGGAGGACGAGATTCGCGAGCTGCTGCGCATCCGGCGCAAGGTGCGCGTTGAAGCTGCCGACAACTTCGAGATCGGCAGCCCCGAAGTACTGGCACAGCTCTGGGGCCAGATCACGGGCGGCCTGGTGCTGTTTATGATTGCCGTTTCCAGCGTGGGCCTGATGGTGGGCGGGGTGGGCGTGATGAACATCATGCTGGTGAGCGTGACGGAGCGCACGCGCGAGATTGGCGTGCGCAAAGCCATCGGCGCCACCAGGAGAACGGTGCTGGCTCAGTTCACCACCGAGGCGGTAACCCTGTGCGCGGCCGGGGGAATTTTGGGAATTCTGCTGGGCGCCGTGATCACGTGGATTATTTACTTTTTGCCCATCGGGCTGCCGGCAACGCTTTCGCCGATGTGGGTGGTGATCGGGTTCGCAGCGTCGTGTACGATTGGGCTGGTTTTCGGGATCTATCCGGCGTGGAAGGCGGCGAACCTCGATCCGATTGAGGCGCTGCGGTACGAGTGATCAGCCGCTAGCTGCTGGCTTCTAGCTCCTGGCTTCTTCTGCGTTGCGGCGACACCTGTGCCAGTTATCTTCAGGGTTCCAAACGGCTGGTGGCTAGAAGCTGGTAGCTAGTAGCTGTAATCTTGCTTTTGTCATGCCGCACATTCTGGCGGAAGTGATCGAGATCGCGACGACGGCGCTGGCCGTGGCCGGAATGGGATATTTCGTGGCGGCAATCGTGGCCGCGTGGGTTTTTCAAATCCAGCAACGCAAGCTGCCACAGGCGGGGTGGTCGCCCAGCGTCAGCATTCTCAAATCCCTCAAGGGTCTTGACCCCGGCATGATGGATGCCTTCCGCAGCCATTGCCGGCAGAATTATGCGGGCGAGTTCGAGCTGCTTTTCGGAGTGAGCGCGCTCGACGATCCCGCGGCCGCAGCCGTGCGCGAGTTGCAGGAAGAGTTTCCCGAGCGGCCGATCCTGCTGGTGGAGTGCAAGGAGCGCCTGGGCCCGAATGGCAAGGTGAGCAATCTGGTGCAGCTGGCCAGGCTGGCGCGGCACGATTTTCTGCTGATCAACGATTCCGATATCACTGTGGGGCCGCGCTATTTGGAGCGGGTGATGGGCTGCTTCGTTTTCCCACACTCTCCGCCGGAAGGGGAAAGGATGGGGCAACGTGGTGCCGAAGTGGGGCTGGTCACGGCGCTCTATAGAGGACGGGCGCATGAGACGCTTCCTTCGCGGCTGGAGTCGCTGGCGATTTCCACGCAATTTATACCGGGAGTACTGGTGTCGAAGCTGCTCGAGAAAGGAATGCACTATGGGCTGGGATCGACGCTTGCCATGCGGCGCGAGGCGCTGGAAAAAGCCGGCGGCTTGCTGCCATTGGTAAATTACCTGGCCGACGACTATGAGCTGGGCGCGCGCATCGCCAAGGCCGGCTACCGTGTGGCATTGAGCGCGGAGGTGGTGGAGACGAGCGTGCCTGCCTACGGGTGGCGGGAATTCTTCGCTCACCAGCTGCGTTGGCTGCGAACGGTGCGCGAGGCGCGCCCGGCCGGCTACGCGGGTTTGATCTTTACGGATGGGCTGGCGTGGGCGCTGCTGAACGTGCTGGCCAGCGGATTGAGCCTGGTGAGCTTATGGCTGCTGGCGCTCAGCTTTTTTCTGCGCCTGGCGCAAGCCATGACGGTGGGCGCCCAGGTGCTGAGCGACCACGAGGTGCTGCCCAATCTTTGGCTGCTGCCTTTTAGCGATTTGGTTGCGTTGGGGCTATGGGCAGCCGGTTTCGCCGGAGATACGATTGTTTGGCGCGGCGAGCGCTTTGCGCTCAAGGACGGCCAGTTGCTGCCATTAGCGGAGCCCGGGCCTGAATCGGGCCTGCGCTGAAGCAGGATTCACACGCCGGTGCTATCGGCTCGTACGCGCGATCTGATAGATTGCTTTACGCGGCAGAGCCGCAGGAGGAGAACATTCATGCACACACACACTCACATTGCGCGCAGACTTCTCGGCTGTTGCCTGCTGGCTGCAGCGTCGACACTCGCCATAGCGCAAAATGCCGCGCCCGCCAAGCCCGCCGTGGGTACGGCGGTGGCCCCCGCACAGGTTTACGAAAGTGTGCTCACCACCATTGAACAGGAGTTTGTCCCCGCTGCCGAAGCCATGCCGGAAGACAAGTTCGACTTCGCGCCGTCGCCCTCGATGGGCGAATACAAGGGTGTGCGCACTTTTGCCGAGCAGGTGAAACACGTGACGGTGGCGAACATCTATTACTTTCACGATCCGTCGAAGCAGATGGGGGACCCGCGTGCCGGCGTTAGCGGTCTGAAGACGAAGGCCGATATCGTGAAGGCATTGAAGGATTCGTTTGCCACGGCGCATGCGTTTGTCGACGCCATCACGCCGGATAACGCGTTTGTCACGCTGCCCAGCGGCATGACGCGCGCAGGCTCGGCGTCGCAGGGCATGGCGCACATGATGGACCATTACGGACAGATGGTTGAGTACCTGCGCATGAATGGGATCGTTCCGCCGGCCAGCCGCACGGGGATGTAGCGCTTAGTCGGCCGCAGCCGCCACTGGCTCGTCGGTAGCGCGAATGGCTTTGGTGTCGAAAGTGAGGCACACGCCAAGCTCGTCGAATTCCCGCTTCCAGCGCGGGCGGTCTTCGGCTGTCAGCGCAACCAGCTGATCGTCGGGCGTCCGGAGAATCTCGTACCAGAGATTTTGCGCTTGCCAGAGATTCAGGTCGAACGGCAGCTGGGTGAGCGTGCGCGCCAGCGTGAGCGCGCGTTCGAGCATCTCCAGCGAGCCCTCCGACATCTCGAGCTCGATCATGGCTCGCTTCATGCGCTGGTCGGCAATGTAAGACAGGTTCGACGTTTCCAGAGGCACCTGGTCAGCCTTGGCCAGCGCGAGATAGGACTGCAACTGCGCCTGGTCGACGGTGTCGGCCTCCATGGCGCGGCGAAGACCGGCGTTGATGGCGAAACCGGCGGCAATGCTGAGCGCAGGGGGCTTGGGCAGTCCCGCCTGCGAGAGGAAGCGGAGCAGGCTGGAGTGGTCCTGGTAGATGGTGGTGAGCGAATTCTCGATATCCCAGAGCGTGGAGTTGAGAATGATCTGCACGATGCGGCGCTGGTCATCGCTGAAGAGCGAAGTGAGCGAGTAATCGGCATGGCCGTAGAAGCGGTCGATAAGGCGAATCACTTCGGGGAAATCCGCGCGCTGCACCTGGTTGGCCGCATCCGCTGAGAAAGCCTTGAAGGCGCGGGCATCGGCGTCGTCGTACACCTTGAGAGCCGCGGTAATGTTCTGGTCGCCAAAGTGAAGCACCGCGAACGAGAAGCTTTGCGCGTGGCCGGTGATGGCGCTGGCCACATGAATGCGCCCCAACGCCAGGCGGCCGCGGCCTGAGGTGTGAATTTCGTAGGAGATGCGATGAACCTTGTAGCAGTAAAGCTCGGTTTCATCGGCAAACGAAGAGAAGACCGAGCTGATGGCATAGTGGGCGGCCACCTGCTCCAGATGCAACTCCATGGTATTGACGCACTTTTTGTAAATTTGCGCGCCATCGCCGGCCGCGGGAATATTCGATTTGGCTTCGGCCATGCGCGCCAGAAACGCAGGCTCGAGCAGGGCGGCCTGATCGCCGAAGACCTGCTGCGAAAGCTGCAGCACGCGCGCAGCGTAGGCGATCACCTGCACGGTCTCAATGCCCGACAATTCATCGAAGAACCATCCGCAACTGGTATACATGAGCAGAGCGTGGCGCTGCATCTCCATCAGCTCCAGGGCGCGGACGCGCTCGGTTTCAGAAAGAGCGTGCGCCTGGTGCGCGGCAAAGAAGCGATCCACTGATTCGGGATTGCGGTCGAGAATCACCTGGATATAAGCGTCGCGGGCTGCCCAGACATCGTTGAACAGCGTGCCCGACTCCTGCTCAGTGAGAGGAATCAAGGCGTCGCGCAGCTCATCGAGCGCCGTGCGCAAAGGCGCGCGCCAAGCTTGGTTCCAGCTCCCGCGGCCGGAATTGCAGCCGCAATCGGAGCGCCAGCGCTCAATGCCGTGCATGCAACTCCACGAGGTATCCTCGGCGATTTCGCACTCGAATTCGGGCGGGAACTGCTCAAGGAAGCTGGCGTAGTTGGTCAGCTTCACCGCTTTGTCCTGCTCCAGCAGGCGCAGCGCGTAGGCCAGCGCCATTTCGCCATATTTGTGATGGTGGCCGTACGTCTCGCCGTCGGTGGCCACGTGAACCAACTGTGGCTGCGCACTGTCTTTGAACGCGGCCTTGAGGCCGTTCACAAGGTTGTCGCCGGAGTTGAGCAACCCATTGAATGCGATGGATCGCGAAAGCGGGCCGTTATAGAAAAAGACGGCGATGGAGGCTCCGGAAGGAAAGCGCACCAGGTAGGGATGCGTGGTGTCGACGGTGGCGTCGGGGGTGGGCGTCCATTCGGCGGCGTCTTTGAGCGGGCGCACGCTCTTGCACTGGTGAGGCGCCAGCACGGTAAATTTGATGCCGTTGGCGGCCAGCGCTTCCAGCGTGGCCATGTCGACGGCAGTCTCCGGCAGCCACATTCCCTCGGGCCGCGTGCCAAATGTGAACTCGTAGTCGGTGATGCCCCAGCGGATTTGCGTGTCGCGATCGCGCGCATTCGCCAGAGGCATGATCATGTGGTTGTATCCCTGCGCCAGGGCGGAACTATGGCCGCGATAGCGCTCGCGGCTGCGGCGTTCACCGTCGCGCACCATGTGGCAGGTGCGCGAGGCTTTTTCTCTCATCCAGCTCAAAAGCGTAGGACCGAAGTTGAAGCTCATGCGCGCGTAGTTATTCACGATGCGTGCAATCTGGGATTTGCCGTTCAGGATGCGCGCCGCGCCGTTGGGCGCATAACACTCCGCACAGATGCGGTCGTTCCAGTCGTGGTAGGGAGCGGCCGAATCCTGCGTTTCCACCGTCTCCAGCCAGGGGTTTTCGCGGGGCGGCTGGTAAAAGTGGCCGTGAATGCAGATAAAGCGTTTTGCTGGAGGCATCAAAAAATCCAATTGCCAATGCTGCGGCAGGCCGCAACCTGCCGCTCAGCTTATTTTACGGCTTGTGCCGGAATCCCTATCGGATCGAGCGGCCCGCCGGTTCAGAGTTGCGGGCCAGATCGCAGGCACGCCACAGGTACCAGCTGGCCACGGAGCGAAACGGCGCCCAGCGCCGGCCGCGCCGGAAGATCACGTCCGGCTTCGGTAAATCGTTGGATGCGAGCGGGCGCGATTTGGGCACGCGCTGAAAGGTGAGCGCGTAGCCCTTGCGCACGCCGTAGTCGGTCACAGGCAGCACATCGGGACGGCCGAGGCGGAAGATGAGCAGCATTTCCACGGTCCAGGAGCCGATACCGCGGACTTCAGTGAGGCGCTCGACGATATCGGCGTCGGACATTTTGAGGATGGCGGCGTGCGAAGGAACAGTGCCGTCAAGAGTGCGTGCGGCCAGGTCGCGAAATGCCTTGATCTTGTTGATGGAAACCCCTGCGGCCCGCAGGACTTCGTCGGGCGTATCGAGCAGAAGCTGCGGCGTGGGGTCGCCGCCGAAGTGCGCGCGCACGCGGGCGTGGATGGCAGCCGCGGCCTTGCCGTGCAACTGCTGGTAGAGGATGGACTCGAGCAGCGACTCGAAGGGCGAAGCGGAGTGGTCAAGACGCAGCCTGAATGGTCCGGCGCGGTCAATGAGCGCAGCGAGTTTGGGGTCGCGCGCGCGCAAATGGGCGACAGCCCGAGCGGGATCGAAGGGCAATTTGCGTTTGCGGCCGTCGTGAATCATGGATGGAGTGTAGCGCATG
>JASHYS010000296.1 GCA_030042915.1 Acidobacteriaceae bacterium | reverse complement strand
CGCGAATGAGAATAACCAGCTTGCCGTCTCGGACTGCTTCGGCCATGAACTCGAGGGTTTTCCTGTCAAAGTGCGAAAATACGTGCACCATCTTGACCGAGGGGTAACTCGCGGCGTTCTGCGGCTCCTGCACGACCGATGCATATACCCCTCCCGGCTTGACTTTGGCAATCAGCTCTTCGGCGGTTTTTCGGCCGACCGTATCCGCGACCGCATCGAGCGGCGCTAGACTCGCAATCGCGTTGTCGTCATCGGTGGCGACGAACCGATCGCCCCCGACATTGCTCGAAGCGTCGATTTGCCTCTTCAAAACCCCCGCGATCACAGTCGCACCGCGTTGCTTCGCCGTGAATACCGCCGACCGGCCGACATTTCCGGCTGCACCCACCACGAGAACCGTCTGCCCGGCTTTGATCCCCGTAGCGGCCATGAGCTGGTTGCCAGTGACTGTCACCAGCGGCAGCGCGGCCGCATCGATCAAATCGAGCCCCTTGGGAACTTTCGCCAGAACCGCGGCCTTCACCACGCAAAGCTGGGCGTAAGTATTATCCGCCATTGCGAACACTTGGTCGCCGACGGAAAAACCTTCGACCCCCGGCCCGATCTTGAGCACGGTCCCTGACATATCGATTCCGATGAGGCTCGGGAACTGCATGGGATAAAAATCCCTGGTCAATCCAGCACGCCGCTTGTCGTCGATTGGATTCACACTGGCCGCGGCGACCTTCACCAGCACCTCGCCCTGGCCTGCAACCGGGTCAGGGTAATCCTCGTACTTGAGCACTTCAGGGCCGCCGTATTGGTGCACAACGATGGCTTTCACATTTCACCTGCTTTGTGCGGGTCGCAAATCGTTACTCAGAAACTTAGATCGGGAGCGCTGGAGCGCGATTCTTCCCGCCCCCATCGGCTGCGATTTGAACTCTACACCAGAGGTCGGGCGACGAGTCAATCACCATGGTATTTGGATACCCGGGCGTTGCGATTCGTGGAGCAGCCAGGTTTGTGCAAATTTCATATTTGTTCCTGGCCGATACTGCGTACAATGGACTGGCCGCGCTCCTGGCGTAATGAACGCGCCAGCAAGAGGAGCCATTCTGAGCACTGCAACCACAGCAGCTCATCTCAGGCGAACACTGTTTTGAGATTGGAGCCATCAATGAGCGACGTACAAGACGTGCAGATCGGCGAGAAGATTTTTGAGATGCCGCCGAAGGAAGGGTTTTCGATTGCGCACTTCCTCACCGTGACCGACATCAACCGATCGGCGCACTATTACGAAAAGGTCTTCGGTGCTCGCATTCTGAGCCTGGGCGACGGCAATGCGCCCGCGTACCTGCTGCTGGCGAATATCTGGATGATTTTGAATGTGGGGGGCGGGCCGACTCCGGACAAGCCGACGGTCATCCTCAGCGTCCCCGACCCGAATCGCATCAACAGCTTTATGAATTTCCGCGTTGCGGATATTCAAGCTTGCTACGAACTATGGAAAAGCCGCGGAGCCGAGTTCATCACGCCGCCGATTCCCAAATACGGCGAGATTCGCTGCTACATCCGCGATCCTGACGGTTATATCATCGAGGTCGGACAGAGCACGGATCTCACGTACGGTTGACGCTAGCCTACGGGACGCTTCAACCGCCGCGAGGCTTCCGGAAGGACGGCGAATGGCGCTTCTGCGGACTCTTATCGATGATGACCAGGAGGATTCGGAGCCGGCGCTTTCGCAGGAGTTGAGGGAGCTCTACGACGGAAATCTGCACTTTCGCACATCGCCGGCCGCTCGGCCCTTTGTCTTTGCGAATTTTGTTTCGACACTTGACGGGATCGCCAGCTACGAGACGAAAGGCAAATTTGCCGGCTCAACCGTGAATGACTCCGATCCTGCGGACCGGTTCATCATGGGCCTGTTACGAGCTTCTGCCGACGCAGTGATGGTCGGCTCTCGCACGGCACAGTCCGTAAGCGCAAAAAGCCTTTGGACTCCCGAATACGTCTACCCCGACGCGAAGCGTTTCTTCGCGGAATACCGTGCCAGGATGCTGCATAAACCAGAATATCCTTTTCTTGTTGTCGTTAGCGGCAGCGGCAAACTGGAGTTGGGGAGGGCGATTTTCAGACCATCACCCATGCGCACCGTGGTGATTACAACCCCGGCGGGAAGAGATGAGCTCATGCGCCTTGGCGCCGGAGCTCCAGGCCCATTTGAGATCCATGCTTTGGATTCGGGTGGTGACAACATCGCCCCCGCGGCGATCCTCGAATTGCTGCAGTCGCAGTTTGGGGTAAGGATGCTTCTGCACGAGGGCGGGCCCACACTGTTCGGACAATTTCTGGCGGCAGGTGCCGTAGACGAACTCTTTCTGACGCTGTCGCCGCAAATCGCGGGCCGAAAGGGGAATAGTATTCGACCGGCGATCGTCGAAGGGGTGGAGTTTCAGCCGGATTCTGCGCCCTGGTTTCAAATACTCAGCGCCAAAGAAGGAGAGGGCCACTTCTACCTGCGGTACCGGCGGAACTGAGCCCATGGCCTTGATCCTTTGGTATTGCCAATAGCGTCGCCCAATTGAGAACATCTGGAGTGCAAGTCAAAGTCATTGAAGAAAGGATGGCAAAGAGATGCCGGAAGCAACCTGGAAACCTCATGAGAAACACGGAAAGCTAACCACGCAGAGCGATTTACCCGACACCGTTTACGCATTCCCCAAGCAGCGTAAAGAGCCGCTGACCGACGCCGAACATGTGCGCAACGCAGTGGCGCGGTTCGATCAAGTGATCGGCGTCTCGGATGCCGACCGTGCTTTGGCGTTCGCGAATATCGAGAAAGCAGCAAACTACTACAACGTCAACCTGAGTGAAACGTCATGGCACGACCTGGGCGCTCATCCTCAAAAGAACAGAAGCTAGGCCGGCCAAAGGTCTGACGCGCGAACGCCAGAACCAGAGTATGCGCCTGGAGAGCCGGCCGGGGTCGGGCGGCCTATGGGCCTGACCGATCCCTGCTGCCTGGGATCATGATCCATGCCACCGCGGCGCTTACGAGAGACAGGCCCGCGCAGATGAGCATGACGATTTTGAATCCAAAGACAAAGCCATGCCGAACGATTCCGGTAATGGCGGCGGTTGTGGCTGCGTCGAGACCCGCGGGCAGCTCGAGCCCGGCGAGCCTGGTTTCTTGTGCGTGAATTGCATCGAGAATCCACGACGGCAGTGAGAGCCGGCCCAGGGTGTGATCGAGGCTGAAACGAAAAGCGCCGACCATCACACTTCCGAACACAGCAATTCCAAGCACTCCGGCCATCCGCGCCACGGCATTGTTAATTCCCGAAGCCGCACCGGCGCGATCCTGATCTACGGAATTCATCACATCCGTCGTAAGCGGCGCTACCGTGATTGCCATTCCGAGGCCCAGGATGATGATTGCGGGGAAGACGGCCGTCCAGTAATTCGCCTCGACACCCGGTATGGCAAACAGAATGAAGCCGCACGCGACCAGGAGAGATCCGACGATGAGTGGGCTCCGAGGACCATAGCGGGCAACCAGCCCGCCCGACCATCGGGAAAGAAGAAACATGAGCAAAATCATGGGCAGTACCGCTGCGCCCGTGGCGGTTGGCGAATAGTTTTGCACCTGGATCAGGTTCAACGGAAACAGGAAAAAGAAAATGCCGACGGCTGCGTAGAGGAAGAGTGTAAGCAGGTTGGCGCCGCTGAAACTCAAGTTGCGAAAAAGAGCAAGGGAGATCATCGCGTAGGGAACGCGCGTTTCGTGCCACAAACATCCCAGCAGGCATGCAAGAGCGCCGATGAGACTCGCCGTCACGATGGAACTGTTCCAGCCGAGACTTGTCGACTGAATGAATCCAAACACCAGGCCGCCGAGCCCAAGCGTCATCAAAAGCG
This sequence comes from Acidobacteriaceae bacterium, assembly GCA_030042915.1. The sequence continues at coordinate 4,027 of JASHYS010000296.1, read as the reverse complement.
CTCCCAACCAATCCAATCGGGAAGCGATCGCACTGCGGCTCTCAGGGATGCGCCACACTGATATTCCTGTGACCGCGGCGGCAAGGGGAAGATTGATGACAAATACCCAGCGCCAGGATGCGTGCTGAACGAGCCATCCTCCCAGCACGGGGCCCAGGGCCGTGGTAATCGAGGTCCATCCTGACCATGTGCCAATCGCTTGCCCGCGGCTCTTCTCGTCGAAAGATGTGCTGATGATGGCAAGGCTGCCCGGAACCAGAAGCGCTGCACCTACCCCCTGGATGCTGCGTGTCGCAATCAGGACCTGGATGCTCGGCGCGATACTGCAGCCCAAGGAAGCGACAGCGAACACGATCGTGCCCGCGACGAAGATCAGTCGCCGGCCATATAGGTCACCGAGCGTGCCGCCCACCAGGATCAGCGCCCCCAGAAACAGCCCGTACGACTCCACAACCCATTGCACGCCGACGACTGTGGCGTGCAGGCTGTTTTGCAGGGCAGGCAGGGCGACATTGGCCGCAGTGCTGTCAATGAACGCCATGCTGGAGGCAAGGATGGTCGCGGTCAGGACCCAGGGCCTGGCGCTCTCGGGGCACCGAAGCTCAGCCGGTGCTGACCGGGGGATCGTCTCGCAGGGGGTTCTCATCTCACCTCGATGCTTGGCGCATCAATCCCTGAACCATGCGCTCGCAAATTGCCGCGCTTCTGGGTGTGTGGCCGCCAACGGGCCCTCCGCTCAATTGCCCGTGGGGATAATTCCGGCATTTTCGACCATCAGGATCGTCGTTCGCTTCGGGGCGCGGGTGCGGTGACGAACGGTTCTGGGGATGACGAATCCCTGGCCGGGCTTGAGCGCAACGGTGCTCCCTTCGAGATCGATCAGCAGCTCGCCTTCGACCACATAGAAGAACTCATCGTCGTCGTCGTGCTTGTGCCAGTGGTACTCGCCCTCGATGGCGGCCATGCGCACCACGGAGTCGTTTACCTTGCAGAGCGTTTGATTGAACCACTTAAAGTCGTTGGCGCCGGGAACGGCACGCACATCGATCAGTTCCAGCGGGCCGTGGAGGATGTTGAGGCGAGTTTCGTAAGGGAAGGGTGCGGTTTCGGCCATGGGCGATGATCCTCGTGGAGAGGATAGCAGGAAGGCAGGGAGCGAGGATCAGAGAGCAGAGATCAGTGAACGGCGCTTTCACCTGACGCTACTGACGCGGAGGAATCTGCTGGAATGATGGGCAGAATGATCCGCGAAGGGTGATCGCTATCGAGATAGATGGTGTTGTGGGCGATCTCGGTGCGGCGGTTGTCGTTGAGGGGCTCGCCGGTGTTCGGATTCACGTCGAAGCGCGGAAAGTTGCTGCTGGAGATATCGACGCGGATGCGGTGGCCGCGCTTGAAAACGAGCGATGTGGGATACATCTGGATGGTGAACTCGTAAGGCTGGCCGGGCTTGAGAAGTTCGGGTTTCTCGAGACTGTTGCGATAACGCGCACGCACGATGCTGTCGGCGATGTTGAGGTCGACGCCGTTGGGGAAATCGCTGTTGGGCGGGTAGACGTCGACGAGCTTGGCGGTGAAGTCGGTGTCGAGCGCGTCGGAGGAGGCCCAGAGCTTGACCACGAGTGGGCCGGTGACCTCAACGTCTTCAGTGAGCGGCGGGGTTTGGAAAACGACCACGTCGTTGCGCGACGAGAGCGGGCGAGTATCGGTGCAGAGCCAGAAATCGGCGCGGCAGCGCTGGTCAGCGGCGCCCTGAAACATGAGAGCACCCTGCGATGAGATGTTGCCGCCCAGCGTTGGCACGGGATTTTTGGGATCGAACTGATAGGTGATGGGTGCGTCGGATGCGGGCTTGCCGGGCGAGAGCAGTCCGGCGCCGTGCAGGTAGTAGGGAGTGAAGACGGTGCGCGCCAGCGGCCACTCGCGTTCATCGCGCCAGTGGCCGCCGACGAAGATGCGGCCCTGGAGGGTCTTGTGCGCGTCGCCGCCGCCCATCACGTAGATGCGCACGGTCGGCTCGCGATCGACGCCATTGTCGATGCCCTTCAAAAAGTGATCGAACCAGCGGAGCTGAAGGGCACTCACGTCGAGCGCGGCGTCGTCAGTGAATTGCGCTTCGCCGGCGTAGGTGAGGGATTCGCTGCTGTGGATCCAGGGACCGATGATGATGCGCTGCAGGCTGTGCTTGGTTTTGGTGAGTTCTTCGAAATTGAGATTGGCCACCTGCAGGCCCCAACTGTCGTACCAGCCGGTGGTGTGGTACTCGGGGATGTCTTTGTATTCGGCGAGATGATCGACGACGCTGGGTCCGCTGTTTTTCCAGAAGGCATCGTCGTCGCCGTGGCTCATGGCCTCAATCAGCCACTTTTCGTAGTCGGGCGCAAACTTGAGCGGCGTGGTGCCGGGGCGCAAGGGAAGATTGCGGGCATATTGGCGGACGTCGTTGCCCATCTCGATGAGGGCCCTGGCGGCAGCGGGATCGCTGGCGGCGCGGCGGGCGGCGGCCATTTCGTCGGGCGTGCCGATGGCGACGCCGAGGGTGAAGACCCAGTTGAAGAAGCGCAGCTCGAAGGCGCCATTGTGGCGAACGCCGTATTCACCAATGTCGGACATGGCATTGCGCGGGACCATGGCCTTGACGTAGGGCGCGCCGGCGATGGCGAGTGCGTGCTGCGTAGCGCCCTCATAAGAGGTGCCGATGGTGCCGATGCTGCCGTCGCACCAGGGTTGGGAGCCGATCCATTGGGCCGTGTCGTAGCCGTCTTCAGGATCGGTGCGGAGCGCGAGCCAGTGGCCCTCCGATTTGTAGCGGCCACGTACGTCCTGCATGACGACGACATAGCCATGGGAGACGAGGTACCCGGCATCGCCGGCGCGGTGCTCCTTGTTGTAGGGCGTGCGGAGCAGGATCACGGGGAGCTTGTCTTCGACGATCTGGCCGTTGAGCGTGGGGCGATAGATGTCGGTGGCGAGATGGACACCGTCGCGCATGGGCACCATTACGTCCCTGGTTTCACTGATGCCGTATGGGGCGGGCGATTGGGCGTGGAGCGCTGAAAGTGCAAAGGCGGCGACCAGCGTGAAAGCGAGTTGACGGTGCAGCAGCGGCGCGAGACCAGGTGCGGGCAAGCAGGCCTCTTTCTGCGATCGGCGGCGAATGGATCGCGGTGGCTGTTGGGAAATTGTAGCTGAGGAGCGCGCGGGAGGCGAAGGGCCGGCGGGAGCGGAGCGAAAAAACCACGCATGCGGAACAGGCGGAAATTCTTCGCTTGACTCTGACCCTGCGTCAGGACCGACCATGGTTCTACAGCGATGAGCAACAACTACCGGATTGGCGAATTCGCCAAATTGGCGGGAGTAACGGTTCGAGCGTTGCACCACTACGATCGCATTGGTTTGCTCAAGCCGCAGCGTGGCAGCTCAGGGTTTCGCCTCTACCGCATGGAAGATCTGGAGCGCCTGGAACAGATTGCCGCGCTGAAGTTCCTGGGAATTTCGCTTCAGGAGATCAAACTGCTCCTGAAGCACGGGCCGCTGTCGCTGGTTGACTCGCTTAGGATGCAGCGCGAGGCCCTGGCCGAAAAGCGGAGGCTGATCGATCGCGCCGCTGTGGCGATTGAAGCGGCGGAAAAGATCATTCGATCAGGGCAATCCACCGACTCGTCCATTCTGCGAAAGATCATCGAGGTGATCGACATGCAGCCACAAGAGAATTTCATGCGGAAGTACTACACCGATCAGGCCTGGCTCGATAAGGAACGCATCGCCCGCGAAACGCCTCTTGAAAACAAGCAGAAAAATATGAAGGCCTTTCGGCAGCTCTTTACGGAGATCGAAGCGGACATCGATCTGGACCCCGCAAGCGAACGTGCGCAGGCGCTCACCAAGCGGTGGCTGCAGCTGGCGGAGTTTGCCCATGGCGGCAACGAGGCGGTCAGGGCCGGCAATATTGAGGCGTGGAATGATCGCCCCAACTGGCCGCCAGAGGCGCAGAGCAAGCTTCTGACCGCTTTTGGTCTCGATCTCA
>JASHYS010000295.1 GCA_030042915.1 Acidobacteriaceae bacterium | reverse complement strand
CGTGAATTCACCATAGTTTCGAGATCAGGCCGAGGCCGTTTTGTGTCCACGCGAAGTGTCGCCACCCTGGTCTTTCGAATCGAGCGCCGCTTCGATTTCGCGGTTCGTCAGGACCGACGCAATCTTATCCTTCATGTATTTCAAGGTGATTTCGTGGTGCTCTCTGTCATAAGAATCGATGGAATCGGACGCCAGCACTACCGGCCAGTCTCTTTGGTAAGCATCGATCGCCGTCATGCGGATGCAGGCGTGCGTGTTGATGCCCGCAAGGATGACGGCGCTCGGCCCAAACTGCGCAAGTACCTCATCGAGGTTGGTACCGAAAAATGCGCTGTATCGTTTCTTGACGATCACCCGATCGGACGGGAGGCGATTGAGACCAGAGAGAATCTCGCATCCGGGCGTACCTTTGATGGTGGCGCGAATCTCTTTTGCTCTCATCTCAGCGAATGCGTCGTGCAGGTCGGGATCGAACTCCTGTCGAACCCAAATCACTGGATGGTCGCGCACGCGCATTATTGCGGCCAGCTCGTTGATCGAGCCAACCAGTTTGTCTTTACGCATTGCTGCCCATTGCGCAAAGAAATCGTTCAGCATGTCGATCACAAGCAATGCGGGCCTCTTCATTGCGGAAGAATATCAGGCAATCGCCCCGCTCCTGCGCATCCGCGAAGGCGGGTTTGCTCAGTTATAATCGCCCTTTGACATTCCTGCCCAAGGAAACCTCAAGCTTTTCGGCTTCAATTCAATCGTTTTAGATGCGTCTGGCAATCACCGAAGGAGCAATCCGGTCAATGAAAGACATCACACGCCGCCAATTCGGAAAAACCGTGGCCGCAACCGCCGCGCTCGCAGGCGTCTCGCTGCCTGAGTTCTCATTCGCCCAATCGCCGCCTGCCGACCAGCGTTTTCCGCAGGGTTTTGTGTGGGGATGCGCGACGGCAGCATACCAGATTGAAGGCGGCGTACACGAGGGCGGGCGCGGAGCGTCGATCTGGGACATTTTTTCGCACACTCCCGGCAAGATCCACTACGGCGATACGGGCGACGTGGCCGACGATTCCTATCACCTTTACAAGGAAGACGTGCGGCTCATGAAGAACCTGGGCGTGGCCGCGTACCGGATGTCGATCGCGTGGCCGCGCATCTTCCCCAACGGAACCGGCCAGCCGAATGCGGCGGGTCTCGACTACTACAAGCGTGTGCTCGACGAACTCGAGGCCAACAACATCACGCGCTACGTCACGCTCTTCCATTGGGATCTTCCCGCGGCATTGCCCGGCGGCTGGCAATCGCGCGCCACGGCACAGGCCTTTGCCGATTACGCCGGCTACGTGGCCCGTCAGTTGTCTGACCGCGTGCAGCACTTCATGACGACCAACGAGTTCTCCTCCTTTACCGACCTTGGCTACCAGAAGGGCCAGTTTGCTCCAGGGCTGCAGCTGCCAGCGGCGCAGGTGAACCAGGTTCGCCATCACGCCATTCTTGCGCATGGCCTGGGCGTGCAGGCCGTCCGCGCCAATGCTCCCAGCGCGCAGGTAGGAATCGCCGAAAATGCCACCGCGTTTGTGCCGGTCATCGAGGACGAACCAAATATAGAGGCGGCGCGGCGCGCCACGCGCATTGAAAACGCACCTTTTTTAACGGCCGTCCTCGAAGGTAAATACCTCGACGCCTACCTCGAAAACGAAGGCGCGAATGCGCCGCACGTAGAGCCCGGCGACATGAAGGCCATCGGCAGCCCGCTGGATTTTGTGGGCTTGAACGCTTACGCGCCCTATTATGTGCGCGCCGACGGTTCTCCCAAGGGCTACGCGATTGTGCCGCGGCAGGCTTCGTATCCGCACATGGCTTCGCCATGGATCGCGGTGGCTCCGGAGTTGATGTATTGGGCGGTGCGCATTGCATGCGACTTGTGGCATCCGCGCGCGATCTACATCACAGAGAGCGGCTGCTCGGCCGACGACGTCCTAACGGCAAAAGGCACGATTGAAGACACTGACCGCGTGATGTACCTCCGCAACCACCTCACCCACTTGCGTCGCGCCACGGCCGAGGGCTTTCCCGTGAAGGGCTACTTTGTCTGGAGTCTCCTCGATAACTTTGAATGGGCCGACGGCTACAGCAAGCGCTTCGGCATCCATTACGTGGACTTCAAGACCGAGAAGCGCACACCCAAGCTGAGCGCGGAGTGGTACCGGCACGTGATTGCTGCCAACGCTGTGCTCTAGCAGACGAAACTCGGCGCATGTAACGCCGTTCTCCTGACCGCCGCCGGCATCCTGACCAGGCCGTCGATGTAACGCCGGCATCCTTGTCGGCTGTCGTGGGGCGTCCTCGCCCGCACCTCCCCGCAACGGCCCGGTTTTTGTCTTCCCAGGCTCTGGCGCGAGATGAATCACTGCGGCTGCATAGCAATTCGCCCACGACTGCCCGACAGGCTGACTCTAACTGCACCGCGTCAGAGGTTAGAATGCGAAGGCAGACATTCAGGAAGGCGGATGCATGGTTCTCTCAGCCTCACGCAAACTCTCAATTACGGCACTGGCAGCCCTGTCATTCTGTGCGCCAGTGCGAGCACAGCAGCCGCCCGCACTTTCCAGCACGGCAGCCTCCCTGGTCGCGGGGCAGAAAGCTCACCTCTTCGGTGAGCAGTTCGATCCCGACCATCCGGATGCGGTGCCCGCAGAGGTCAAGCCGGAATGGGCGGCTCTGATTGGCGAATACGGCCCCGACCTCGCCAGATTCTACGTGCTCGAAGACAACGGCGAGCTACGCATCCTGGCCGGCTGGTTCGATCTGGAGACCCTGCGCCCCGTCTCAGCCGATGTGTTTGAACTGCCTTCCAACGGACCGCATGGCGCCCAAACCGTAACGTTTTTGCGCGACGCAGCGCGTGCGGTCACCGGCGTTCGCGTGGGTAACCTTGTTTACGGCCGGCGGCCTTTCGACGGCCCGGGCCAGGTCTTCCAGATCGCGCCTCTCAAACCGGTGGCGGAGCTGCGCCAGGAGGCACTTGCCGCCAGGCCGCCCGTTGAAGAAGGCGCGTTTCGAAAGCCAGATCTGGTTCAGTTGAACCAGATCGACCCCTCCATCAAGCTCGATATCCGTTATGCCACGAACCGGAGTTTTCTGGGCGCGCCGCTCTACCTTGAAGCGCGAGCCTACATGCAGCGCCCTGCCGCAGAGGCCGTGATGAGGGCATCGCAGCGCCTGCACGCGTTGGGCTACGGGCTGTTGATCCACGATTCATACCGGCCGTGGTATGTGACAAAAATGTTTTGGGAGGGCACGCCCCCAGAGAAGCGCATCTTTGTCGCCGATCCTGAGCAAGGCTCACGGCACAATCGTGGGTGCGCGGTCGATCTCACCCTCTACGATTTGAAGACGGGTGAGCCGGTTCGCATGACGGGTGGCTACGACGAGATGTCCGAGCGGTCCTATCCGTTCTATCCCGGCGGCACTGCGCGCGAGCGTTGGCGCCGCGACCTGCTGCGGTGGGCGATGGAAGCGGAGGGTTTTACGGTCTACGAAGAAGAGTGGTGGCACTTCGACTATAAAGACTGGAAGCAGTACCCGATCATGAACCTGACCTTCGAACAGTTGGAGAACTCTCATCCTTAATTTGTGAGCACTCACCGCCTCAATTTACCTGCGCAACCACCCCACCCGCTTGCGCCGCGCCGCTGCCGAAGGCTTCCCGTGAAGGGCTACTTTGTGTGGAGTCCGCTCGATAACTTTGAATGGGTCAACCGTTTCCCAACTCCCATCCCCTCTCTTACAATCCGTTTTATGCGAAATCTAAGACTACTTGGCGCCCTGGCAACTTTCGTGGTTACCCTCGCCTCTGCCCAAACGGATCACGGAGGCCTTCAGCCTCCAATCGCTGAGAAAATCCACATCGAGCGCCCCATCAACGGGGCCATCCTCGTTGACGACTATGCGTGGCTGCGACAGCGCACCGATCCCAAAGTCCGCGCCTATCTCGAGGCCGAGAACGCCTACGCAGAGCAAGTCACTGCCGGCGAAAAGCCTTTCGCTGAAGCGCTCTACAACGAGACGCTCAGCCACATCAAGCAGACTGACACCTCGGTTCCATATCGCAAGCACGGCTACTGGTACTACTCGCGCACCGAAGAAGGAATGCAATATCCCATCTATTGCCGCAAAAAGGAATCCCTCAGTGCGCCCGAAGAAGTCATTCTCGACGTCAACCAGCTGGCCATCGGCGAAAAGTTCATGGGTATCGGCGAACAAGCAGTCAGCGACGACTCAAACCTCCTCGCCTACACAACCGACAAGGTTGGCTTCCGCCAGTACGAGCTGCACATCAAAGATCTCCGCACCGGCAAGCTTCTGCCTGACACCGCAGAGCGCGTAGATGGCCTCGCCTGGGCAGCCGACAACAAAACCCTCTTCTATGTCACTGAAGACGAAACTACAAAAAGAGCAAACCTTCTTTACCGGCATGTCCTCGGCTCCGGCTCCAATGACGACCCGATTGTTTTCAATGAGAAAGACGAACGCTATGATCTCTCTCCTTACCGCACGCGCGACGGCAAATACCTCATTCTCCGCTCAGAGAGCCACGTCACGAGCGAAGCGAGATTCCTCCCCGCAGCAGCGCCTGCGGCCGAATTCCAACTCATCGAACCCCGGAAGGAGGGCGTCCGGTACTACGTCGACGAAGCGAACGGCGTTTTCTACATCCGTGTCAACGACACCGATCCCAGTTACCGCCTCGTCACCGCACCGGTTATTGCGCCGGGCAAAGCCAACTGGAAAGAGCGGATCGCTGCCCGCAGAGAAGTTCCCATCGAAGACGTCGACGCGTTCAAGACCTTTTACGTTGTCAATGAATATGTCAAAGGACTGTCCGTTTTGCGCGTCGTGTCCCTGGCTAACGGAGAGGCTCACGCCATCGAAATGCCCGAGCCCGCCTACTTCCTGTCTGCCGCAGTCAACGAAGAGTTCGA
>JASHYS010000294.1 GCA_030042915.1 Acidobacteriaceae bacterium | reverse complement strand
ATCGCGTGCCTGGCCTACCCGCTGGCGTTGCTGGTTATCCAGGGGATCGCGCCGAAGCTGGCGCCGGCGCAGATTGAGTAGCAAGATCTAACCGAACCCGCGGGCGCGGCGTCTGAAGAAATGTTTTCGGTCTGCGCACCGCAAAAACCTGGAAGCTGTTGCCAAGAACTTTACCATTTCATCGGAACGAGGAGCTTATGAAGATTCTTCCCATCCTGGCTATCAGGCGCTTTGCCGCTTGCGCTGCCGCATTCGCCGCGCTGGTCTTTTGGCTCGGCGGCCCTGCGGCTGCGCAGCGGTTGCCCGACAATGTTGTGCCGGTGCACTATGCGCTCGCGCTCACCCCCGATCTGAAGAGCGCCACGTTCTCCGGCGAGGAGACCATCGACGTGATGGTGAAATCGGCCATGCGCACGGTCACGCTGAATGCCATCGAGATCGAGTTTCAGTCGGTGACGGCAAATTCCGGCTGCTTTTCCACGAACCAGGCGTGTGCCATGAACGTCGTTCTGGGATCGCCAACGATCTCGCTCGACAAGGACAAGGAGCAAGCCACCTTCACCTTCCCCGCCGACATCCAGCCCGGAGAACTCTCGCTGCATATTCGCTATACGGGCATGCTGAACAACGAATTGCGCGGCTTTTATCTTTCCAAGACCCCGAAGCGCAACTACGCGGTCACGCAATTCGAAGCTACTGATGCGCGGCGCGCTTTCCCCTGCTTCGACGAACCTGCATTCAAGGCGACGTTCAGCGTTTCGCTCACCATTGACGCCGGCGACACGGCCATCTCCAATGGGCCGATTGCAACCGACACGCCGGGCCCCGGCGCAGGCAAGCACACGCTGAAGTTCGAGACCACGCCCAAGATGTCGACTTATCTCGTGGCGTTTCTGGTGGGCGACTTCCAATGCACCGGCGGAAGCCAGGATGGTGTGGACCTGCGCGTCTGCGCCACTCCCGAGGAAGCCGCGCTGGAACCCTACGCGCTGGACGTTGAAAAATACGTACTGCACTACTACGACGATTATTTCGGCATCCATTTCCCGCTCAAGAAGCTCGACCTGATCGGCATTCCCGACTTCGAAGCCGGTGCCATGGAAAATTTCGGCGCCATCACCTTCCGCGAGGACGCGCTGCTGATTGATCCCAAGACGGCGTCGATCGGGTCGAAGGAGGAAGTGGCTGTGGTGATCGCGCATGAGATGGCGCACCAGTGGTTCGGCGACCTGGTGACCATGCAGTGGTGGGACAATATCTGGCTCAATGAGGGCTTTGCCACGTGGATGGAGAACAAGCCGGTCGCGGCGACGCATCCGGAGTGGAATGTTCCATTGCTGGTGGCCAGTGGCGAGCAAGGCACTATGAATCTCGACGCGCAGCCAACCACGCGCGCCATCCGCGCCAAAGCCGAAACGCCCGCGGAGATCAACCAGCTCTTCGACGGCATTGCCTACGGCAAGGCGAGTGACGTGCTGCTGACGGTGGAAAACTACCTGGGCGAGGAGACCTTCCGCAGGGGCGTGCACGCGTATCTTTCCGCGCACGAGTATGCCAACGCTACCGCTGAGGATTTCTGGAACGCGCAGACCGCGACCAGCGGGAAGCCGGTGGACAAGATCATGGAGTCGCTGGTGGCGCAGCCCGGGGTTCCCATTCTCAACTTCGGCGAGCCCGCCGGGGGCACGGTACCGGTTGCGCAACAGCGATTTTTCCTGAGCCCCAGCATTACGCCCGACCCCAAACAGAAGTGGACCTTGCCGGTGTGCTTTAAAACGGGCAAGGCCGCAGCAGACTGCCAGGTGATGACGCCGGCGACTACCTCGATCGCAATTCCTGCCGCGAGCCTGTTCTTCGCCGACGCCGACGGCAAGGGCTACTATCGCAGCGCGTACGCGCCGGCGCAGTACGCAGCGCTGGTGGCCCAGGTTGAAACCGGCCTGACGCCCGCCGAGCGCATCAGCCTGACCGGCGACGAGTGGGCGCGGGTGCGCGCCAACAAGGCCACGGTGGGCGACTATCTGAACCTGGTGGCTGCGCTCAAAGCCGACCCCAGCGCCGAAGTGCTTTCCAGTGCGGTCAACCAGGCGGAGCCCATCGCCGACGAAGTCGCCTCAACCAAGCAAGAACGCGACCAGCTGGGTGAGTGGGTGCGCCGCACCTTTGCACCGGAGTACGCCAAGCTGGGGCCGCCCACGGCCGGCGAGCCGCCCAACACAACGGAAATGCGCTCTCATCTTTTCTCGCTGCTCGGCTATTTGGGCAACGACGCCGAAGTTCTGAAGCAGGCGCGGGAGATGGCCGGCAAATATCTGGCCGATCCGGCTTCGGTTGATCCCACGCTTGCCCGTGCCGCCCTGGGCGTTGCGGCGGAGCACGGCGATGCGGCGCTCTTTGACCAACTGCAGAAGACATACGAAACCGCGACCGATCCGGAGAAAAAGCAAGGCGCGTTGTATCTTCTGGTCGAGTTCAACGATCCCACGTTGCTTGAGCGCGCACTGGAGTATGCGGTCTCGCCAAAGGTCCGCAACCAGGACACGGCCATCCTGTTCGCCATCGCGCTGCAGATTCCCGAGAATCGCGATGCAGCGTGGAGTTTCATCAAGGCGCATTGGGATCAGATACAGCCCCAGTTGACCACCGATTCAGGGGGTTACATTGTGGGTAGCACGGGCAGTTTTTGCTCGGCTGCAGCTCGCGACGACGTGCAGCACTTTTTCACCGAGCATCCGGTGCGCGCTGCCGACGTTTCTCTGAAACATGCGCTCGAACATATCGATGGATGCATCGAGCTGCGGCGATTGCAGGAGCCGAATTTGCAGAAGTGGTTGGCGGGGCAAGGCGGGTCGTAGAACTGATCGATCGCGAAGGTCTTGGTTGAGGCGCTGTTACAGTTTGCGCAGGCGCACGCAGGCGTCGTCGAGTTCCGAGTCTTTTTTGGCGAAGCAGTAGCGGAGCAGGTTTTCGCCGCGGCCGGGCCTGAAGAAGGCCGATCCCGCAACGGCCGCTACGCCGGTGGCGCGCAACAGGCGCCGGGCCTTTTCAGCGGCGGTTTTGCCGGGGAGGCGCTCTGCGCCCGCCATGATGTAATAGGCGCCCGGCGGCGGCGACGCTTCCATGCCCGCGTCTTTGAGCGCGGCCAGCAGGCGGCCACGCTTGGACTGATGATCGACGGCCACCTGGGTATAGAAGCCGGCCGGCAACTCTTCCAGGCCGACTGCGCAGGCCATCTGAAACGGCGCAGGCGCGCAGACGTAGGTCAGGTCGTGGAAATGGCTCATGGCCGGCATCCAGCGCGCATCGGCCGTGGCGAA
>JASHYS010000293.1 GCA_030042915.1 Acidobacteriaceae bacterium | reverse complement strand
GGCTGTAGGGCTTGCGCGTGATGGGATCGATGACGTTGCAGATGATGTCCATGGTGGGAACGGAAAGCACCGGATCGACCCGCGCCGTTTCGGCGTCGGCAACCAGCAGCATGTCGCTCTCGTGGATCTGCTGGAAGCCGCGGATGCTCGATCCGTCAAAGCCGATGCCATCGCTGAATAAATCGTCGTCAAGATCTTCTACGGGAATGGAAAAATGCTGCCACATGCCTGGCAAGTCGATAAAACGGAGATCGACAATTTTGATTCCAGCTTCCTTGGCTAGCTTTTTCACCTCGTCGGGATTCTTCGGCATTCTTACATCTCCTTTCACTTGCTGGGGTCTCAATCAGGTGCGGGTTGGGTGGTCAGGGCCAGGTCAAACGGCACAATTCAAAAAACGAGTTGGCAGGTCCGATATGCCGCAGCACGCTCTGCCCTGAAGAATGAATGCAAATGGAGCGGTGACCGGAGCACACTTCGGGCACATAACTTGGGGCGTTTCGGATTCACTGGGAATCCTAGTGCCTCAAGCATAAAGAATCCGTGAAGATTTGGGGTTGAAAGATGTGGAAAACCCTTTTCATGCATGGCGGGCGATGAGGACCATCAGCAGCAGGATGACCACTGGAATCAGGGCCAGGGCTGCGTAATAGAGGATTCTGCGCGGAAGCTGGGCCTTGCGCTTTTGCCAGTCGCGCAGCTCGATGCGGTCTTCCACGCCCACCTGCGCGGGATTCTCAAGGTCGCGCAGGAACTCCCGGGCTTGCGCGTACCGGTTTTTGGGATCGCGCTCCAGCGCGCGATAGATGATCTCCTGCAATTCGGGCGAAACCGAAGGGTCGGCCACGCGCGGCGGGATGGGGTGGTTGAGCAGCCGGTCGTTCATCACGGCCAGCGGCGAGGGGCCGGTGAAGGGAAGTTTGCCGGTGAGCATTTCGTAGAGCATGACGCCCATGGCATAGATGTCGGAGCGTGCGTCGCCGCGTTTGCCTTTCACCTGTTCGGGCGAGATGTAGTCGGGAGTGCCCAGCCCGGCGGCAAAGTTGGCGTAGGTGAGCCGGCGCGCCGAAGCGTCGCTGGCAATGCCGAAATCGATAAGCTTGATGTGGTCGTCGTCATCGACCATCACATTCTCGGGCTTCAGGTCGCGATGCACCACGCCGTTGGCGTGGATATAATCGAGCGCCTTGAGCACTTCAACGGCGATGCGGATGGCGCGCTCCTGCGGCAGCCGCCCCTCCTCGAGAATGCGGCGCAGCAGGCGGCCATCGCACCACTCCATCACCATGTACACGCGCGAGCGTTTTTCGCTGTTGTAAACCCGCATCACGTTGGGATGGTTGAGGCGCTCGCCAATGCCGGCCTCGCGCTTGAAGCGGTCGAAGAGGACGGGATCGGCCTCCACGTCGGGGTGAGGAATTTTGAGGGCTACGATGCGGTTGTCGCGCCTGTCGGTAGCGCGGTAGATGGTGGCCATGCCGCTGCGCGCCACAGGCGCTTCAATCCTGTAGTAATCCACTTGAGAGCCGTGTTCGAGGCTGTCGTAGAAACTCATCGCGCGTGCCGCAGGGGCTGTTTCTACTGTATCGGGAATTGGGCGGGGAGGAACTAAGGATTTCATAAATGAGGGAGCTAGGCAACAAGGGAGCAAGCCAGCCCTAATAAATGATCTTGAGGGAGAACTGAATCTGCCGCGAAGTACCGGCGGTCTTGCTGATGAATCCAAATCCTGAGCCCAGGAGGGTGTTCGCGGGCAGTCCCATGTTGACCACGTTGAACAGGTTGAAGAACTCGCCGCGGAACTGCAGGTCGGCGCGCTCCAGGCCGCTTCGCCGGCGTCCGATGGGCGTGGTCTTGATGAGGGCGTAATCGAAATCGTAATAGGCCGGTCCGCGGAAAGTATTGCGGCCCAGCGTTCCGTAACGTCCGGAGTTGGGTCCGCTGCCTCCCGAAATTCCGATGGGGATGGAAAAGAAGCCGGCGTTGTTGGCGCCGAGGCCGAAGTAGTCGTCCCTGGGGCGAGTTGCGCTGTGGGCGGTCGACAGATCGGGCCGGCCGATCTGATCGGGCCGGTCGGCGCCTATGGTTCCGTAGCCGGTTTGCTGCAGGCCCGAGTACACCGTGAAGGGCGAGCCGCTGGAGATGGTTGAGATACTCAACAACTCCCAGCCCCTGGTCATCAACTGGGCCCGCGAGGGCAGAAAGCCGAGGCTCTGCAAGTGCAAATCCTGGGCCGCGCTCACTGTGAAAGCATGCGTCACATCGAAGTTCGACGGGCCTTTCTCAGTGTGCGTGTCGAAGGGATTCTGCGGACTGAACAGAACCACGGCTCCCGCTGATCCGGTGCCACCCTGCAGGCCGCTTACATTGTCCAGCGATTTGCCCCACGTGTAGCCCGCCTGCAATCCAGGGCCATCGTGTCCCACTTGCCCGGCCAGCGAAGTCTGCAACGCGTTATAAGACGAGTGCGCCGTGTCTTCGACCACTGACTCGAATCCGAAACCGCCCGTCACCGTGCCACTGCTGTCGAAGTCAGTGAACGGCGCAAAGCCGGACCCCGCTCCGGGGTAAGCGTTGGGATACGACATTTGCGGCAGCCGGAACGCCTCCGTGCCCACATAGGCTGCGTCCGCTGTCAGTCCACCCC
>JASHYS010000292.1 GCA_030042915.1 Acidobacteriaceae bacterium | reverse complement strand
CGCGTATGGCGATTGCGGATTTGAAGGGCGCGACGCCAAGGGGCGCTCTAACGACTGGCGGCGATGGGACGGGACGGCCATGGGCTACGAGGGTCTGCTGACCGACAATTACTATGCTCTGCTTGCTGTACCCTTGCGCCAGTCAGAGGTGAATTGGCAAAACGGCTACCGGCCGCCGACCGCGCTCACGTGAATCGGGAATTAGACTCGCTCGTGTAGGATGTTGCCCATGATGTATCTGTTCAAATCCGAACCCGGCGTCTACTCCTTCGACGATCTGGTGCGCGACGGCGAAACCGTGTGGGATGGCGTAACCAATCCCACCGCGGTGAAAAACCTGCGCGAAATGAAGCCGGGAACGAAGTGGATCTTCTACCACACCGGCGATGAACGCACCGCAGTGGGCACCGGCACGGTGGTAAGTGTCGACGCGACCGACCCCAAAGTCCCCATCGTTCGCGTCAAGGCGGGCAAGCCCCTGAAACACCCCAAGACTCTGGCCGAGATCAAGGCCGAGAAGATCTTTGCCCGCTCGCCGCTGATCCTCATCGGCCGGCTCTCCGTCGTCCCGCTCACCGAAGAGCAGTGGGATTGGTTTGTGAGCTAGCGATTTCAGAAAAGTGACGGCTCGTCGTCGTTCCTTCTTGGCTCGCCCTTGAGCCACGCTTTCGTATTCAGCAGTTGCCGCTGATCGAGTGCCCACACCTTGCCCGTCAATTCGTCGGGCGCCTTGCCTTCGCGCGCCGACCGCTCAAACTCGCTGGCCATGGCTTGCATCTTGGCGTCGAGATCGTCAAGGAAGTTCAGCACCAGCGCTTCGGGAATCATGGGCAGCTTGGGTGAGCCGAATTCGAGTTTGCCGTGGTGCGACAGGATCATGTGCAGCACCAAGGTGCGCAGGCGTGCGGGAAAGTCGGGGAGCGTGGCGATGGTTTTTTCCACCAGGTCCACGCCCATCTGGATGTGCCCCAGCAGCACGCCTTCCACCGTGTAATCGAAGCCCGTCTCCCAGGTGAGCTCGCGTACTTTGCCAATGTCGTGCAGAATCACTCCCGTGACCAGCAGATCGCGGTCGAGCATCGGATAATGAGCAGCCACGCGATCGGCCAATCCCAGCAAGCTGACTACGTGCTCCAGCAGCCCTCCCAGCCACGCATGGTGCAATTGCCGTGCTGCCGGCGCCTCGCGATACGCTTTTGCCATGTCCGCATCGGCAAGCAGCGCATTCAACAGCCGGTGCAGATCGGGATTTGCAACGGTCGCGACCGTCGCCTCGAGCCGCCTCCACAACTCGTCAATGTCATGTGCGGTGCAAGGCAGCATGTCTTTCAAATCGGCCTCACCCGCAAGCGCCTTGCGCAGCTGCTCAACTTTGAGCTGGCAGCGATCGTCGAAGCGCGAGACGCTACCTCGTACCTTCACCAGGTCGCCGCGCTCAAATTCTCTGGCGATGCGCGGATCGCCCGGATCCCAGACGCGCCCCTCGATCTGACCGGTCTTGTCGCCCAGCGTCAAGTTCAGGTACGGCTTGTTTTGCTTTGTGGTCCGCTGCTGCTTGCTCAGAACCAGGAAGAAGCTGTCGAAGAGCTTTGCGTCGTCGAAGCTTATGAGGTCGTCAATATAGATGTCTTTCATTCTGCCGAGAAGCTTAACGCAATCGGCCCGCCCTGCCAAAGAGTTCCGAGTCCTGTGTAAAAGCCCCAACACGACCGCCCAAATACACCGCAGGCCCGGCATCGCTCGCCCAGGCCCACAAGAAAGATCGATCGGAACGGTGCTGTTTTATTGCGGAGGAGGCTGCTGCGGTTGTGGCTGCGACGGTTGCGGTTGCTGCTGAGGTTGCGGCGCATCGGCCGGTGCAGGTGCTCCCGGTACAGGAGGAATCGGTGTGGGCTGCTGCGCAGGCTTGGGCGGCGTGGTTGAATCAGTCTGGTTCTTCTTCTGATTGGCCAGTCGCGTCTTTTCAGCCGCGGTAGTCGAAGGCTTCTTCTTCTTTTTGTTATTCGTCGAGTTGTCGTTGCCCATGCCCAGCGGCGCCGACTGCGCCTGCCGATCGGCAACTTCGGCCGCGTCGGGCGGCGCGGCGCCCTGCGCTGCGCCTTGCGCTCCGTTCGGCTTTGACTTTTTCACGTTGCGTGCGCGTTCGCTGAATCGAGTTTTCTTCGTCGACGCGGTCGGCTCCAGCGGGTTCGCCGGCTGCTCGGCATTCGATGCGGTTTGCGATTCGGGCAGCGCGCCCGCATTCTCGGTGGCAGAGTTCGCCGTCGCCGAGGGCAGCGTCTCGCGCGGCGCCTGCCCATAGCGGATCTTTTCCTTCTTGCCCGGCTTCTCGGTGGATTGCTGGGCCTTTTTGTCTTTCTTGCTGGCTGCCGTCGCAGGCTGGCTTGGCGCAGCCTGGTTGTCGGCGTTCTCATCGGCCGCAGGCGCAGCTGTTCCCGACTTTTGCCGGAACGTGTGCGTGCTTTCTCTGTACCGGGTCCGCTCCACCTTGGGTTTCTTCTTCGGCGCCGGAGGCACGTATGCGCTGAAGGTGATGCTGGGATGCAGCTCTGCGTAGGTGGCTCCCGAGTCGACATAGCCTGGCTTGACCTCGATGAATGCTTCATCCCGCATCTTGCTCAGGTATTCGCGGATGGCCGGTTCCATCAGGCTCATGTAGTACGCTTCTTCGACGTCCTCTTCGACTTCCTTGAACGGCCTGGGGCCGCCCGGAGTGTGCTGGACGACTTTGAGAATGATGTATCCCTGCCGCGTCAGGATGGGGTCGGTGAACTGTCCGGTCTTGAGGTCGAACGTCTTGTCTTCAAGCACCTTGGGCAGTTGGCCCCGCTTGTAAGAGCCCAGGTCGCCGCCCGACGCAGCCGTCGAGCCCTCGCTGAAGCTCCGCGCCAGTTGTGCGAAGTCGCCGCCAGCGCTCAGCCTGGACTCGATATCATCGGCTTTGGCTTTGGCTGCGGCTACCTTGGCCGGATCATCCTGGCCGGGCTGTCCTGTGGATATAAGGATTTCGCTCAGGTGTTCGCTCTCGGGTTGCACGAAATCCTGCTTGTGCGCCTCGTAGTACCGCTCCACTTCGCCGGGCGTCATCTGGATCTTTTCGCCAACCTCCTGGCGCATCACTTCCTGGGTGATGATCCCGTTGCGGATGTTGGCCTTGAAGTCCTCAAACGAAACGCCTTGCTCGCGGGCCGCCTTTTCCAGGTCCTCCATTGAT
>JASHYS010000291.1 GCA_030042915.1 Acidobacteriaceae bacterium | reverse complement strand
GTCGGGCTCGGCGGCAATAAGGAGCTTGGCAACGACAGTGGCGACGCCGCGGAAATGGCCGGGACGGGAGGCGCCGTCGAGGCGATTGCTCAAGGCCGGGATCTCGACAAAGGTGGAATCAGGACCGTTGGGGTAGAGTTCATCGACTGAGGGCGCAAACAGAATGTCAGCGCCTTCCCGCGCAGCGAGGGCGCAGTCGGCGTCAAAGGAACGAGGGTAACGGGCATAGTCCTCGTGCGGGCCGAACTGCGTGGGATTCACGAAGAGGCTGACTACCACGTGCGAACACGATGTACGCGCAGCGCGGATGAGGGATGCGTGGCCCGCGTGGAGCGCGCCCATGGTGGGCACGAGTCCGATCACGCTGCCTGGAATAGCGTGATCTGAGCGGGACCAGTGTCGAAGTTCAGCGACGGTGCGGAGAACCTCCATCAGCTCTGAGTCATCTCTTCGCGCGCATCCCGGTTCACAACCGGATCCGCATCATCGGGGGCTTCGGCAAGATCGATTTGAAACAAGCGGCGCGCGGATTGGGGCAGGTGATAGCTTTCGGCATCCGACGGGAAAGCGCGATGCTCGACGTCTTCGCGGTAGTGCTCGATGGCGGAGCGGAAAAGCGCAGAGGCGTCGGCGTAGCGGCGAACGAATTTTGCGGCAGGCGCGAAGGTGAGATTGACGAGATCGTGAAAAACAAGAATCTGGCCGTCGCAATCGGGGCCGGCACCAATACCGATGGTGGGAACGGGCAGATCGGCGGTGATGGCCGCGGCGGCCTCGCGGGGAACGCCTTCGAGCACGATGGCGCCTGCGCCTGCGTGAGCCAGCGCGAAGGCGTCGGCCTGGAGCTGGAGGGCGGCCTCGGCGGTGCGGGCCTGCACGCGATAGCCTCCCATGCGATGAACGCTTTGCGGCGTAAGGCCGAGATGCGCGATGACGGGAATCTCTGCATCCACAAGTGCGCGGACGAGATCGACGCGCGGGCCCTCGATTTTGACCGCCTCGGCGCCGGCCTCCTTAACAAAGCGGACGGCGTTGGCAACCGCTTCGCCGACTGTGCCGTGATAGCTGCCGAAGGGCATGTCGGCTACCACCAGAGCGCGGTTCACGGCCCGGCGCACGGCGCGCGTGTGGTGGAGCATTTCATCGACAGTAACGGCGAGCGTGTTTTCAAGGCCTAGCACAACCATGGCGAGCGAGTCGCCGACGAGGATGAGGTCGATACCGGCCTCATCGACCAGACGCGCGGTCGAATAATCGTAGGCGGTGAGCGCAGAGATGGGCTTGCCCTGGCGCTTCATTTCGGCGAGGGCGGGGATGGTGACCTTGGGAAGGGAAACGCTGGACGGCGAGAGGCGCCTGCCCGCGGGAAAACTGGTGAGGCTCATCATGTCTCCAGTGCCGCTCCGAAAACTCAGGATGCGACCCGAACAAGGACAGTATACGCCGAAAGCGGAAAGGCAGTAAGCGAGGGAGCAAGATGCGGGCTGCCCGGAGCAGGAAGCAAGCAATTAAGTGGCAGGAATGGTCCGCGGCGTGCGCTTTAGATGAGACTGAATCTGACTTGCCGCTAGAATTGCTCTAGGGGTCGAGGCATCGGGCCGCCCGATGCGACTGCGCCGCGGAGGCAGAAATGGCTTACGATCTGGCGATCGTGCTGCCGACATTCAACGAACGCGAGAATGTGGCTCCGATTCTCGATCGCCTGGAAAAGGCGCTTCAAGGCATCCACTATGAGGTGATTTTTGTGGATGACGACTCGCCTGACGGCACCGCGGACGCGGTGCGAAAGATGGCCCTGGACAACGTACGCGTGTTGCAGCGCATTGGACGCCGCGGGCTGGCCTCGGCGTGCATCGAGGGGATTCTGGCCGCGGCGGCGCCGATCGTCGCCGTGATGGACGCGGACATGCAGCACGACGAAACGGTATTGCCGGAGATGCTGCTGCGCGTACGCGAAGAGAATCTTGACCTGGTGGTGGGCTCGCGCAACATTGAGGGCGGCAGCATGGGCGAATTCGTCCGCTGGCGAGTAAGGCTGAGCCAGATGGGCAGGCGCTTGAGCCTGATGGGCGCCAATCACGCTTTGAGCGATCCCATGAGCGGTTTTTTCATGGTGCGGCTTTCGACCTTCGAGCGCTTTGCGCACAGGCTTTCGGGCATCGGATTTAAAATCCTGCTCGACATTGTGCTCTCGGCCGGCCCGGGGTTGCGCATTGGCGAAATGCCCTACCGCTTTCGCCCACGCGAGCACGGAGAGAGCAAGCTCGACATCCTCATCGGGCTGGAGTACTTCGAGTTGCTGGTGGATAAGAACCTGGGGAACCTGGTGAATGCCCGCTTTGTGCTTTTTGGAATGGTTGGCGCTCTGGGCGTGGGAGTGCACCTGCTGATTTTGCACCTGCTCCTGCATTTCGGCGGGTTGAGTTTTGCTAAGGGACAGGCGACGACGACATTCGTCGTGATGTTCCTTAACTACGTGCTGAACAACTCCGTAACCTACCGCGACCGGCGGCTGCGCGGTTGGAGGTTCTGGAGGGGGCTGTTCACATTCTGCCTGGCTTGCGGATTGGGTGTGGTGGCGAACGTCGCCATCGCGAACGAAGCGTTCCATCGCGGAGTGCCGTGGGCGCTGGCAGCGGTGACCGGTCTGCTGTTCAGCGCGGTGTGGAATTTCGGAGTGACCTCGATGATCACGTGGCGGCAGGAGCGGCGATCGAGCGAGCAACGGGCCAGGCTGCGGATTTTGGCGGCCGCGCACACTGAAGCCGTGGGCACGGATGAGCCGCGGAGGGGAAACGCGCGAGCCAATACGGCGTGAAAAGCAGGGATCAGGGGGACAGGAAACAGAGAACTGGATTGGTGTGAATTCGAATTGACCGGCGCGTGCGCGGAGACTTTGTTGCCTGGGTAAGCTGCGCCGCCGCATACTGACTACCAGCATGATCTCTCCATTAGCGACTGGGTTGTATGCCGGAGCAGGTGCCGCTGCCTGCGCAGGGCTGGCGGCAGGCGCGTACCTCTATGCCTCGCTGTGGCCCGGATCGCGAATCTTTGGTGAGGCGTTGACAGCGCCGGAACGGCCGGGCGAACTGGCGCTGACGTTTGATGACGGGCCTAACGCCACATGGACGCCTCGGCTTTTGGAGGTGCTGGCCGAACACGGCGTGCACGCGACTTTTTTTCTGCTGGGCGCGCGTGCAACGTCGCATCCCGAACTGGTGCGGCAGATTGCAGCCGGGCATGCGATCGGGAACCACTCTTGGTCCCACCCTAACCTGGCGCGAACCGGCGCGAGCCGTGTGCGGGAAGAGCTCCGGCATACCAGCGCCACGCTCGAAGAGATAACCGGCGCGCCGGTGAAGTTTTTTCGTCCGCCGTTCGGGGCGCGGAGACCCGCGGTGTTTCGCATCGCGCGCGAGATGGGCTTGCTGCCGGTGCTGTGGAACGCGATGACGTCGGACTGGAGCGAGCCTTCGGCGGAGAAGATTGCCGGTAATCTGGTCAGCAAGATCGGCCGGCTGCAGGAGCAGGGTTGCGCGGCGAACATCGTTCTCCATGACGGCGGGCATCGCGATCCGGC
>JASHYS010000290.1 GCA_030042915.1 Acidobacteriaceae bacterium | reverse complement strand
CGGCAACGCACTCCGCTACGATCGCGGTGCGCTGGGTCTGCGGGCCGGCCTGCACACCATTCACATCGAATCGCTGAACACCGCAAGCGCCGACGCGCCGCGCCTGCTGTGGGACGGCCCTGCAACACCGCTATCCGACGTGCCCGATAGCGCCTACCGGCACTGAACGAGCTTGCACACTTGCTCCCTTGCTCCCTTGCTCCCTGTTTCTAAGGCATCTGCGTCACATCCCAGCCGCCGCCCAGCGCACGCACCAGGCTCACACTGGCCGCAAACTGCCGGCTCTCAATGTTGATGGCCGTTACCTGGTCCTGCAGCAGGGTTTGTTCCGCGGTCAACACTTCCAGGTAGCTGGTCACGCCGCCCTTGTAGCGCATATTCGATAGATCGAAGGAGTGATGCGCTGCGTCCACGGCCCGATCCTCCACCTGCGCCTCCTGCTCCAGGACGCGTAGCCCCGCCAGCTGATCCTCTACGTCCTCGAAGGCCTCAAAGACGGTGTTGCGATAGCCATCCGCCTGCGCCTCATAACTGTGTCGCGCGGCATCGGTCAGCGCGTGCCGCTGGCCCGCATCGAACAGCAGTTCAGTAGCCTGCGCGCCCAGCGTCCACATCGAGCTTGGCCCCTGGATCCAGGTGCCGATGCGCGTACTTTGGAAGCCGCCCGATCCTCCCAGGGTAATGGTCGGATAGAAGGCGCTGATGGCGATGCCGATCTGTTCATTAGCTGCCGCGGTCAATCTTTCTGCCGCTGCAATGTCGGGCCGCCGCTCCAGCAGTTGCGAGGGCACACCCAGCGGCACTTTGGGCAACGCCATGTCCAGGGGCGAAGGGGGAATGCTGAAGTCCGACAGATTGTAGTTGGCGATGGTGCCCACTGCGTGCTCAAACTGCGCGCGGGCCACGCCTACGTCCACAAGTTGCGCGCGCACCGTCTCCAGTTGTGTCCTCGCTTGCGCCACGTCTACGGCCGTCGCCACTCCGCCGGAAAAACGCCGTTGTGTCAAATCGAGCTGCCCTTGCAGGTCGGCCACCGTGGCCGTCAGCAGCTTGATCTGCGAGTCCAACCCGCGCAGGGCAAAGTAATCGGTCGCCATCTCGGCGTGCAGCGTCAAATCCACGCTGGCCGTGTCAGCCGCATCCGCCTGCGCAGTTGCCCGCGCCTGCTCCACGGTACGCCGAACGCGGCCCCAGAAATCCGGCTCCCAGCTCGCTTGCCCGGCGATCGTCAGGTCGGTGTAGGTGGCGGGAGTGCCCGGTTTCCATAGCGGCTCGTTCTGTGAGTATTGCTCGCGCGTGGCCGAAGGACCTGCCGAGAAGGTCGGATAGAGATTCGCTCGCGCCGCGCTCACCTGGTCTCGCGCCGCCAGGTAGGTTTCCAGCGCCTGCTTCAGTTGCACGTTGTTGGTGGCGATGCGCGCTTCCAGCCGGTTCAGCTGCGGGTCCTGGTAAATCTCCCACCAGTTGCCCTTCAACATTCCATCCGACGGGTTGGCCGGCTGCCATTGGCCGCCCGGAGGATTGGGCGGGGGAACCACGCTCGTGGCGCCGGTCTCCTTGTACGCCGTCGGAGCGTTGTAGCCGGGCCGACTGTAGTTTGGCCCCACGGGCTTGCATGCGGTAAGGAAAAGCAGGGAGCAAGCGAGCAAGGGGGCAAGGGAGCAAGCGCGTGAATCAAATCCCGCCCCCACCCAAGCGAAGCCTGGAGGGGGCACCCCACATTTTGCCCGCGAATCTATGCGCCGGCGAGCCACTGCTACAGGCCTCCCGCGGCAGCAGGCCTGCTGCCGGGCTGCACAACGGTCACTTTCTGTCCGTCGATCAGCGAATCCGGCGGATCCTGGATCACCTGGTCGCCTGGCCTGAGCCCGCTGATGATCTGCACGTTGGCGCCGTCGTCCGTGCCAATCACCACGTGCACAAGATGGGCTGCGGTTCCCTGGCTGGTGTTTTCTACGGTGGCCACCTCCAGGCCATCCCTGCGAAAGATGAGTGCGGCGGTGGGCACAATGAATGTGGGACCCGCGATCGGCGTCTTAAAGTGCACCTGCGCCAGCGCGCCCGGCATCAGCTCGCCCGAACGGTTGTCAACGTCCACCTCGGTCAGCATCGTCCGGCTGGCGGGATCAATCGCGTCAGCCGTTCGTACCAGCGTGCCCAGGTAGGTCTTTCCGGGTCGCTCGGGGAATGTGAGGTCGATCTTCATGCCGCGCTTCAAGGTCTGCGTATAGAGTTGCGGCACATCGGTGTAGACGCGCAGCGTCTCGATGGCCTGCAAGTGGAACAATTCCGTTCCCGCGCCCTGGTTGATCAGTTGGCCCGTATCGATGGCGCGCGCCGTCACCACGCCGTCAAATGGCGCATACACCTTTTCGAACGATTGCAGCTCCTTGAGCCGCTGCAGATTGGCCTGCGCTGATTTCACCGCCGCCGAAGTCGCCGCAGCCTGGCTGACAAACGTGTCGGTATCCTGTTGCGAAACGGCGTCCGATTTCACCAGCCCCGAGTAGCGATCGGCCTGGATCTTTGCATTGCCCGCGTTCGCCTCGGCCGTGGCCAAATCGGCCTCGGCCTGCGCCACCTGCCGGTCAAGCTCCGGCGTGGCAATCTCGGCCAGCAATGCTCCTTTTTTCACCCTGGCGCCGATGTCGTAGTACCAATGCACAAGGTAGCCATCGGTGCGGGCGTAGATCGGCGCGTCGGTATAGGCAGTCACGTTGCCGGGGAGCACGAATGTATCCACGGGCGCGCCGGGTTGGGCGGGCGCTACCGTCACCGTGGGCGGGGCAGCCTCGTTGGTGCGCTGCGCCAGGGCGCTATTGGCGTGCACGCGCGCCAGAATACCCAGTACCGCCAGCACCACTGCGGCGATCAGCACCAGACTCGCCAGCACCAGCACCTTGTGCGGCGACACCGGCTCCTGCTCCGGAGCACGGTCGTGCGAGGTCGCCGGCAGGCGCCCGGTCCGGTTCCGATCCTCGTCGCATTCACTGCTCATCGCCAGTTACTCCAATTCATCCAGAGCCGCGCCATCGGGAATCCGCTGGGCCGTTTTGCGGCGCCGTCCCAGCCAGCCGTGCACCACCGAAAAGAATACCGGCACAAAGAACAGCGTAGCGCCTGTGGCCAGCAAAAGTCCCCCGATCACCGCCCGCCCCAGAGGCGCGTTCTGCTCGCCGCCCTCGCCCAGTCCCAGCGACATGGGCACCATGCCGATAATCATCGCCAGCGCCGTCATGATCACGGGCCGCAGGCGCACGAATCCCGCATTCAGCGCGGCCTGGCGCGCGTCACCCACCAGGATCTCCAGTTGCTCGCGGGCAAAGCTCACCACCAGGATCGAGTTTGCCGTGGCCACGCCCATGCACATGATGGCTCCGGTCAGCGCCGGCACGCTCAGCCGCGTCCCGGTCAGAAACAGGAACCAGACAATCCCCGCCAGCGCCGCCGGAAGCGCCGCCACAATCAGAAAAGGATCGAGCCATGACTGAAAATTGACCACGATGAGCAGGTACACCAGAAGAATCGAAAACACCAGTCCGCTCAGCAGGCCAATGTACGACCTGTACATGGTCTCGCTTTGGCCGCGAAGAATGAACTGCGAACCGCGAGGCAGGTCCTTTTGGTGTCTGGCTACGATTTTCTCCATGGCCCGCGTCACGCTGCCCAGGTCGTTGCCTTCCACGTTGGCGTAAATGTCGATCACCGGCTGCACGTTGTAATGGCTCACCGTTCCCTGCTCGGCTCCGGGATCGATGGAGGCCAGGTTGCCCAGCACCTGCACCGGCGCCGGAGCCCCGGGCGCCGCAGTGGGCGCGGCGCCTGCCACTGCTGCTCCATTTGAACCCGGCGCCGCCGTCGAGGGCGCGCCGCCTGGCGCCGCAGCCGTGATGCTCCCGGTAATCGGCAGGCTCTCAAGTTGCGCCATCGTATCCATTCGATACTGTGGCGCCTGCACCGCGACGTTATATGAAACCCCATTGCGCGGGTCGAGGTAAAAGTTGGGGCTGGTCTGGAAGCTCCCACTCAGCGCCGCCAGCAGGCTCTGCGACACGTTCTGCTGCGTCAGTCCGATGGCCTGCGCGCGTGTGCGATCCACGTTGACCGTGAAGTTGGGGTAATTAAACGGCTGCTGGATGCGCGCGTCCACGGCGCCCGGCACATAGCGAACTTCATTCAGCATCTGCTCCGCCAGCGCCCGATTGCCATAGAGATTCGGCCCCACCACCTGGATGTCGATCGGCGCTGCCAGCCCGAAGTTCAAAATCTGCGTCACGATGTCTACCGGCACCGAGTAAAACATCACGCCCGGATACTCGCGCGCCAATGCCGAACGAATCCTGGCCACATAAGCGGCGGTCGGGTGGTGGTGCGGAGCCAGCTGCACCTGGATGTCGGCATCCGACGGCCCAACGGGCGCAGACACCGAATAGGAGAGATTCAACGGCGAGTAGGGCAACCCGATGTTGTCCAGAATCGTTACCAGTTCGCCGGCGGGAATCTGCTGCCGGATCGTATCCTCCACGTGGTCGCAGAGCGCGGCCGTCTCTTCAATGCGGGTGCCGGTGTGGGCGCGCATATGAATCGTGAACTGGCCGGCGTCGACCGTAGGGAAAAAGTCTTCTCCCAGCCACGGCGTCAGAACGCCCACCGACACCAGCGTAATCGCCAGAAAAACAGCGATGAAGGCTCCGGGGTGGTCCACGCACAGCGACAACAATCGCACGTAACCGTGGCGCATGCGCTCAAAACGCTCTTCGAAGGCCAGTTGGAAGCGAGTGAGCGGATTGCGGCTGACGCGCTTGCGATGCACGGCGGCGTCGTCATGCTCTTGCAGCAGGTAGCGCGCCATGGTGGGCACCACGGTGCGCGAAAGAAGATAGCTGGCCAGCATGGCGAACACCACGGCCTCGGCAAGCGGAACAAACAAGTAGCGCGCCACGCCGCTGAGCAGAAACATGGGCACAAACACGATGCAGATGGCCAGCGTTGAAACCAACGCCGGCGTTGCGATCTGCGCGGCGCCGTCCAGAATCGCCTGCTCGATTTCCTTGCCCTGCTCCAGGTTGCGGTTGATGTTCTCGATCTCCACTGTGGCGTCGTCGACCAGGATGCCCACCGCCAGCGCCAGGCCGCCCAGGGTCATGATGTTGATGGTCTCGCCGAGCGCGTGCAGAATCACGATCGAGCAAAGGATCGATAGCGGAATAGAAACCGCGATGATGAGCGTCGATCGCCAGCTTCCCAGAAAAATCAGGATCATCACCGCCGTCAGGCAGGCTGCAATCACCGCTTCGTGCACTACGCCATCGATGGAATTGCGCACAAAGATCGACTGGTCTGAGAGCGCGGTGATCTTGAGCTGCGGCGGCAATTGGCCCTTCATGCTGGGGCTGTCGATGATCTGCCGCACGTGTTTGATGATGTCCAGCGTCGATGTCGAGCCGATTTTGAGAATGTTCACCATGATCGCGCGGTGGCCGTCCACGCGCACAATGTTGGTTTGAGGTGGATTGCCGTCGCGCACGTGTGCCACGTCGTGGATATAAACCACCGTGCCGTTGACCGCCTTGATGGGAAGGTTGTTCAGTTGCTCAATCAACGTGGGCGCAGAGTTCGTCTCCACCTGGTACTCGAAACGGTCGAGCTTGATCGTTCCCGAAGGCGCAATGATGTTTTGATTGCCCACGGCATTGACCACGTCGGCGGGCGACAATCCCCGCGCCTGCAGCGCATTCAAATCCAGATCCACCATGATTTCGCGCTGTTTGCCGCCGAATGGAAAGGGAATTTGCGCGCCCTCCACCGTCGCCAGCTGAATGCGAATGGTGACCGTAGCGAGGTCGTTCAGTTGCGTTTCGTTCAGCCCTGGCCCCGCCATGCCCAGCTGCAGCACAGGCACGCTGGAAGCGTTGTATTGGATGATGAACGGCGGCGTGGTGCCCGGCGGAAGCGAGCGCAATTGCACTTGGCTGATGGCCGTTACCTGGGCCACCGCTTGCCCGATATTCACTCCGGGATGGAAGAAGACCTTGATGATGCTGAAGCCGACCAGCGACTGCGACTCGATGTGCTCAATGTCGTTCACCGACGTGGTCATGCCGCGCTCGGCGTTGGTCACAATGCGGTCGGCCATCTGATCGGCCGACAGCCCGCCGAAAAACCACACCACGGTCACCACCGGGATATCGATGTTGGGAAAGATATCCGTCGGCATCGACTCGATGCTGAACACGCCGAGGATCAATATCAGCAGCGCGAAGACGACAAAGGTATAGGGCCGCCGCAGCGCCAGCCGGACAATCCACATCATAGGGGTGGTTTTCGCTCCCCGGCCGGCGTCTATCCGGTGTTGTGGCCTTCGATTGCTCTGCCCTCAGCACCGCCCGCAAATGGGCCCGCCAGGGCCCAGTTCCGGTGTGCGCCGGCTATTCCGGTTTTCCGGGCCGGACCCAGTTTCACCACCGCCCCGGCCCGTGGTTCCACTCGAAGATATGGTAGCTGATATGCCGAAGGTTCAGTCCACCACCCCCGCGTGGTTCCTCCACCCGCTTTTCTCTCCAGGCTGTCCTCAACCGGCAGAGCGCGTCTAAACGGCATACTCATCGTCGAACCGGGGATGCTCGGGGCATCGCAACCCGCCTGCTTCCGGTAGACTGTGGGATGGATTCTTTCGCAAAAACCAGTCAGTTTGGGTGGGGTGGCTGCGGTCCTGTAGAATCGATCTTTCCTTGAGGGAGCGCCGTTTTCTCAAAGGCTTGGGCAGATTTTTAGCGACGAGGGTGTGCAAATTCTTCCTGTGAAGCTTAAGTATGGAACGAAAGAGAGCTTGTGCTCGCCGCAGGGCGCATCGCCGGTGAAGATCAGGCACACTCCCACCTCCACCGCGAAACGCCTCCGAACCAGCCTGTCGCGCGCCGGTTTGCTGCTGGCCTTGCTCTTCAGCGTGGCTGCGGCCCTGGCCCAAACGCCCGATACCATCGATACCATCCGCGTCATCGGCAACCGCCGCATCCCCAAGGAGACCATCCTGGCCCGGATGTTTACCCATCCCGGCGACACCTACGACCCCCTCTCGATCGAGCGCGACTTCAACTCGCTCTGGAACACGGGCTACTTCGAGGACCTTCGCATCGAGCGCGAAGACACTGAGAAGGGGATCATCCTCAACGTCTTTGTCCGCGAAAAACCCACCATTCGCGACATCAACTACCACGGTAACAATGCGGTAAGCAACTCCGATATCCTCGACCGCTTTAAGAAGGAAAAAGTCGAGCTTTCGGTCGAAGGCCAATACGATCCCACCAAGATCACGCACGCCGAAACCGTCATCAAGGAGCTCCTGGCCGAGCACGGGCACCAGTTCGCCACCGTCAAGACCGACGTCAAGAGCGTTCCTCCAGCCTCTGTTTCCATCACCTTCAATATCAAGGAAGGCCCGGTGGTGAAGGTGGGCAAGATCACCTTCGTTGGCAACCAGCATCTCAGCGCGCTCTATCTGCGGCGGGCCATGAAGAACCTCAAGCCCATCGGAATCCCTTACTCCCTCATCTTTGAGAATCTCTTCGCTCAGACCTACGACTCCTCCAAGCTTGAAGAAGACACCGAACGCGTGCGCCAGGCCTTTCGCGATAAAGGCTACGCCTACGCCGCTGTGGAGCAGCCCAAAACTCAGATTCGCGACGAGGGCGGGCTGAATTGGTTCACCTTCCGTCCCCGCAAGGGCAAGCGGGTCGACATTCAGATGACCATCGAAGAGGGCGACCGCTATCGCCTCGGCTCTATCACCTTCACCGGCAATAAACAGATCACCAACGTCAAGGCCCTCCGCGCCACCTTCCCCATCAAAGACGGCGACTGGTTCAACGCCACCCTGATCGCCAAGGGCCTCGACAACCTGAAGAAGGCCTATGGAGGCCTCGGCTACATCAACTTCGGCGCCATCCCCAAGCTGGTTCCCGACGAGCAGAAGAAGACCGTCTCGATGACCATCGACATCGACGAAGGCAAGCAATTCTTCGTCTCGCGCATCGAGTTCCAGGGCAACACCATCACCCGCGACCGCGTCATCCGTCGCGAGCTGATGCTCGACGAGGGCTCGGTTTACAACTCCCAGCTCTGGGAGTACAGCCTGCTCCGCCTCAACCAGTTGCAGTACTTCGATCCACTGCACGTCGATCAGGATTCCGAGGCCCACCAGGATCCCGATGCAGGCACCGTCGACCTGCTGCTCAAAGTCAAGGAGAAGGGCAAGAACTCAATCGGACTGAATGGCGGCGTCAGCGGCTATGCGGGCGCTTTCCTGGGCCTCAACTACCAGACCAACAACTTCCTGGGATTGGGCGAAACCCTCAGCCTGCAGGCCAACCTGGGCAGCATCAGCCGCACCTTCCTCTTCGGTTTTACGCAGCCCTACATCCGTAACCGTCCCATCAATCTCGGCTTCCAGATCTTCAACAACAAGCAGGACTACAACGCCCAGAAGAGCTACCAGGTCACCACCGGCGCCTCGCTCAACCTCTCGACCGCAGAAAAATCGCTTACCCAGAACTACAACGTGGGCTCCGATGGCATGAACTTTTCCATCAGCTATCCGCTCAAGCGGCACGCCTTCCAGCGTGTGGGCGCCACCTATTCCTGGACGAAATCGTCCATCACGGCTTTCAGCACCGCCTCGGCCACCTACTTCCAAACCATCGCCTTTCGCTCGGGCGTTCAGGGCTCCAATCCTCTCGCCGGTATCATCAACAGCTCAATCAGCTTGAGCTACATCTACAACACCGTCGACAGTCCTCTACGCCCACATGCCGGCAAGGAATATACCGCGTTCCTGCAGGCAGCCGGCATTTGGGGTAGTGTGCGTTATATCAACCCTGTGGTCGCCTACAAGCGCTTCATCCCCATGCATTACCTCATCCCCATGAGCACGGGGCACAATGTGCTCGGCGTCCGCGCCCAGTTGGGATACATCCAGGGGCTCAGCGGCGACGTGGCCCCTCCCAACAACCGGTTCTACTCCGGCGGCGAGCTCGAACTGCGCGGCTTCGACGTGCGCGGCGCCACGCCTTACGGCTATGTGCCCACCCGCGCCCCCTTCACGCTCTATAATCCTGACGGCCAGTGCGTGCTGCAGCAACCCTCCAACACCGCCAACACCGCGTGCGTGCAGGTGCCGCTTCCGGTCTATGGCGTTGCCTCTATCGGCGGCGACACCAGCCTGCTGGCCAATGCCGAGTACGCCATCCCCGTCGTCGGCCCCTTCACGTTCAAGCTCTTCGACGACTTCGGCATCGACTCCGCGGTCAACCACGGACAGCTCGAACAGAGCCCCGAAGGGTTTGCTACTCTCACCGCCCCGCTTTACGGTTGCCAGGCCCTGCAGACCATTGGCGGCATCACTTCCTGTTACAGCGATATTCACGGCAACCAGGTGGGATTCCGGCGCGACATCAAGCCGGTTGCGGGCACCAACTTCGTTCCCCGCATGTCGCTCGGCGCGGAGCTCGGGGTCCTCATGCCCGTCATCAATGCGCCCTTCCGCATCTACTACGCCTACAACCCGCTTCGTCTTTATGAAAAGCCCTATTGCAACGAGCCCGGCGCCGGCTACCACGAGTTGAGCTGTTCGGCCGCGCTGATCACCCGCGACATGTTCCCGGCCGGTGGCGCGGGCGACTACACCTACCAGGAAGCCATTGAGTCCTACGGCCA
>JASHYS010000289.1 GCA_030042915.1 Acidobacteriaceae bacterium | reverse complement strand
CGAATGAAGAAGATTGCCTTTTTAGCAGCTCTGCTGGCCGCGTTTGTGGCCGTGGGCCGCGCTCAGGAAAGCCGCCAGGACATCAGCATCAGCGGGCAGACGATTATTCCTCCTTTTATCGCCTCCTCTACCGACGTGCAGGTTCACTCCAACCGCGGCTTTGGCGCCATGGCCAGCTATCGTTTCATGCTCACGCCAACGAGCGCGCTCGAAGCCAACTACGGCATCACCTACCAGAACAAGTTTGACTACTTCGGCCCGGCGTTTTACAACGGCATTACTGTCCCGGCGCGCATTCAGGAAATGTCAGGCGCCTTTGTGAAGTCGTTCGTATTGAAGAGTTGGAATCCATTCGTCGAGGCCGGTCCGGCGGGGTTCATCTTCCTTCCCATCGTCAACTCGGGTTTGGGTACGCTCGACGCCAAGCAGCAAACCGAAGTGGGTGCGGTGTACGGCGCAGGTTTCGCTTACGAGGTCAGTCCCAGCTTCGACATTCGGGTGGAGTACCGCGGCCAGGTCACCAAGGTGCCGACCTTCGATAATGGCAGCCAATTCAATACCAACAAGTGGTTCAACATGAACGATCCGGCCATCGGCGTCGCGTACCACTTCTAAAATCAGGGAACAAGGGACCGAGAGAACAAGGGAACACGAAAACTGTAGCTAGCGGCTACTGGCCGTCGCTACTGGTTATTGGCTACTGGCTCCCCGCCACGCCCCGTGCTTCGCGATATCGGCCCAGTTCCTTCACCATGCCGCAGTGCCCGCGCAACGCGTCGATGATGCGAGAAACTTCGCTGCCGGCGCCCGTGCGCGCTCTCTCGGCGCCGGAGCCGATCTGGCAATCCACATAAAAGATGTATTCCCAGGGCTTGCCATGAACGGGCCGCGACTCGATCTTGGTCAGGTTGGTTCCCATAGCGCTCAACGCGCTCAGGGCCGCCACCAGCGACCCGGGCCGGTTTTCCACCGTGAACGCAATACTCATCTTGCTCGCCTCGGGATCGCTGCCGGCCTCGCTGCTGCGGCGCACCAGGAAGAAGCGCGTGTAATTCTCCGCGTCGTCCTCGATTCCCAGAGCCAGAATCTTCGCGCCGTAGTACGCAGCCGCTGCTTCGCTGGCAATCGCCGCCGCATACGGATCCTGCTGTTCCGCAAGCTGCTTCACGCTGCCCGCGGTGTCGTAAAACGCAATGGCCTTCATGCTGGGGTGCGCGGCGAGAAAGCGCCGGCACTGCGCCAGCGCCACGGGATGCGAATACACGCGCTCGATCTCGTCCAGCGATGCGCCCTCAATGGCGATCAGGTTGTGGCGGATGCGCAGCAGCGTCTCGCGCACCACTTTGACGTCATGTTTGAGCAGCAGGTCGAAATGTTCAAGCACCGATCCGGCCAGGCTGTTCTCAATGGGAATTACGGCCGCGGCTGCGGCGCCCTCGTCGAGCTTCGCAAAAACCTCTGCCGAGAGCGCGCAGGGCAGAATCTCCGCGCCCGGCACCAGCTTCAGCGCCGCCTCGTGGCTGAATGAGCCCGGCTCCCCTTGAATTGCGATCTTCATGTTGAGGTCTCAGCACTACCTTGGGCGCCCCACATCTGGACTTTGAAATGTGGGACAGCTCGAAGCCGCGGTGCCCATTTGTCTCGATTCTGAGAGGTGGGAAATCTCGGCGCTTCTCTTTCGCACCATATCACACGGACTTTCCGCGGGTAACGCCGGTCTCCAGACCGGCTGTGCTTGCGGCGTCCACGCCGCCTGCGACTGGCCACGCACGCAATACGCCTACTGCCCTGCCGAACCCGCCTCGTCGCTCTCCACCTGCCCAACAATCGCCGGAATCAAATCGTGATTTGCGCCGGAGAGACGCGCAGAAAGCTGTATCAGATCGGTATCGGCCCCCGCAATGATCGCGACGCCATCAATCGGGCTCGCATTCGCCAGCAGCCGCGAAACCGTTCCCAGCCCTTGCGTGTTCGCGGGAGTCTCGTACTCCACAACACTCTGGCTGCGGTAGGTCAGCTTGTCGTTGGGGTAAGGGCCGAAGGGAAAATCGCTCGCCGGTTCCAGCCCCTCGGCAATCACGCTCTGCGCGAAAGCCTTGTACGCCGGAAACACGCGCGCAATCACCTTCGCCACCTCGAATCGGCCCGACGTGCCGCCGTCCGCGACGGAGATCTGGATGCCGTCTCCAGTAATTCCCTTCCAGCCATCCGAGAAGATGTTCTTGGTATCGATCGGATCGGGGCTCACAAAGAGATTCGCGCCGTCGGAACCATACGTCGAAAAGCAGTGCCACCCGCGCGGCGCCAGAACTCCGGGGCCGTATTCCGCCTTGTAATAGGCAAGCCGCTGGGCCACGGCAGCCACCAGCGCGACAGCTTTTGCTTGCCCAGTCGGCGCTGGCTGAGGCCCCGCCTGCCCGTCCGACGCGCAACCCACAAACGGCACCGTAACCGCCGGCTTTTGCGCCGATGCGGCCGCAGGCTTGGCCTGCGAATAACCCTCGGGCCCCGCGACCAGATAGCCGCACATGGCAACACACACAAACGCGATCCGGCTTTTTCTCACACAGAAAATCATACGTACTCCCTTTGGCTATTAGCTACTGGCTATTTCCTGTTCTCTGGCTAAGCCCGTTCCGACAGCAAGCAAACTGCCACCCGCGTGCTGAGGACCTTGTCGAAAGTCACCAGAACTCCCTCGGCGCCTCGAGCGAAGGCCAGCCGCCATGCGTCGGCCCTGATCTTCCTGCTCCCTGCTTTTCCGCTCCCTAGTTCCCTGCCTTCATCCACAAATCCGCCGACACGAACGCCAGAAACACCATCGCGATCACGCCGTTCATGGTGAAGAACGCCGCATTCAGCCGTCGCAAATCGCGTGGCGACACGATGGCGTGCTCATAGGCCAGCAGCAGCCCCACGGCGCCAATTCCTGCCCAACCCGCTCGTCCAAAACCAAAAAGATACCCGAACCACGCCAGTAGCGCCAGCATGGCCAGATGCATGACGCGCGCCGTCCAAAATGCGAACGTCAAGCCCATGGCCTGCGGCAGGCTGTGCAACCCGGCCGCGCGGTCGTGCTCGTAGTCCTGGCAGGCGTACAGCACGTCGAACCCTCCCGCCCACAGCGTCACAGCCGCGGTCAGTACCAGAATGCGCGCATCCATGCTGCCGCGCACGGCAATCCACGCCGCCGTAGGCGCCAGTCCCAACGCCAGGCCCAATCCCAGGTGCGACCACCGCGTGAACCGCTTGAGGTAGCTGTAACCCAGCAACACCGCCAGAGCCACCGGCGCCAATTCCAGCGTCAGCCGGTTCAGCTCGGCCGCAGCCGCCACAAACAACGCCGCCGCCACGCACGCAAACCCCAAAACGAACTGCCGGGACAGCAATCCCGCCGGAATGGCTCGTCCTCGAGTGCGCGGATTGGCAGCATCCAGGTCCGCATCGGCCCAGCGGTTAAACGCCATGGCCGACGAGCGCGCCGCCACCATTGCCACCACGATCCACGCTACCGTGCGCCAGCCCGGCAACCCGCGCGCGGCCAGCAGCATGGCCGTCAACGCAAAAGGCAGCGCAAAGATGGAGTGCTCCCACTTGATCATCTCCAGCGCGATGCCGATCTTCTTCAGAATCCGTCTCATGGGCGACATTTCTACTGTAACTGAGGCGGCAATTTCCCCCGTCCTGGCGCAGAAACCAGGCGCAGTCACCCCGCCGGCCCTCCGGCTCGATCGCCACCGAATGCGACCTAAATCACTCACACGGTGGAGGGGAAAATGGGCTCAATCACACCGAAAAGTGACGTACATCACATGAACTGGGCCGAATCAATGGAATCATGGCTCCAGTTCCCCGCGGATGCTCGCCATGATAGCCGCGAAAGCACAAAACTGCATGCATATGGACTTCGATCCCACCGCCTTTGTTGCCGATCCGGAGCTGATTCGCGCCCTCGATGCGCGCTCCACGCCGGTTCCGTGCCACACCGATCGCCTCCTGTTCCGGCAGGACGAGCCCTCGGTCGGCGTCTATATCCTGCACGAAGGCGAGGCCGCTTTAACCATGGATTCTCCCACCGGCCAGCAGCTTTTCTCCGTGCGAGCTGCTGCCGGCTCACTGCTCGGCCTTCCCGGCC
Source organism: Acidobacteriaceae bacterium (assembly GCA_030042915.1). Next base: position 1,013 of record JASHYS010000289.1, on the reverse strand, counting down.
TCATCGGCAATCAGCCCTATTCGCTTTCAGCGGTCGCGTGCGCAGGGGCGCGTGTCAGCTTTGTCAGCCGCGCCGAGTTCACTGCCCTCATGCAGACCGATCCCCTGCTCTCGCTCAAAATCCTCCGCGTCCTGGCCGCCGAGGTCCGCACTGCCCGCCGCGCCCTCTTTTAGGTTGCGTTCCTATATACCGCCGCGCGATTACCTTCGGCCATTGGCCCTCATCCGCGCAACCGTTACCTGCTAAACTCTCTCGTTGTGCTCCTCCCCGTCGTCGCCATAGCGGCCGCCGCTTACCTGCTCGGGTCCATCCCCATGGGATACCTGCTGGTGCGCATCTTTGCCGGGAAGGACATTCGCTCCCAGGGCAGCGGCAACATCGGCGCCACCAACGTGCTGCGCACAGGCGGCGCGGGCCTCGGCATCGCCACCTTTGTCCTCGACGTTCTCAAGGGCTGCTGTGCTGTCTGGCTGGGCGGTTGGCTCGGCACGCTCCTCATGCCTGCCGTGCCTCTGCGCGATGCTCAGGCCCTCGCCGCGCTCTTCGCCGTGCTCGGGCACATGTTCACCGTCTGGCTGCATTTTCGCGGAGGCAAAGGCGTGGCCACCGGTTTCGGCGTCTTTCTCGTCATCTCGCCCTGGGCCGCGCTGGCCGCGATCGGCCTCTTTGCTGTCGTTCTGGCCATCACACGCATCGTCTCCATCTCATCCATTGTGGCCGCGGCCAGCTTTCCCGTCTTTGCCTGGTTCCTCGTCACCGGCTCGCGTCCGCCCTTCTTTTTCGCCGCCGGAATCGCAGTCGCCCTGCTCATTGTCATCCGGCACCATGAAAACATCCGCCGCCTGCTCAGCGGCACTGAATCGCGCCTCGGCGCCGGGAAACCCGCATGAGCCGCATCGCCATCCTCGGCGCCGGAGCCTGGGGAACTGCCCTCGCGCTCTCGCTCCATCGCCGCGGCAGTCATCAGCTCACGCTTTGGGCCCACATCCCCGAGCTGGCGCAACAAATCAACA
>JASHYS010000288.1 GCA_030042915.1 Acidobacteriaceae bacterium | reverse complement strand
CCCGAGACCGAGCTTCTCGGCGTGGACATTGTGGTGCCCGACATCTCCTATCTAATTGAGAATAAGCGCCACGTGCGGGCCATTGTGCTCACACACGGCCACGAAGACCACATCGGCGGGCTGCCTTGGATGCTCAACGAGCTGAAGGTTCCTGTCTACGCCACCGAGTTCACCCTGGCCTACGTGGAAGACAAGCTGGAAGAGCATGAGCTGCTGGATGAAACCGAGCTGATCGAAATCGAGCCGCGAGCCAAGTTCACCATCGGGCCGTTCACCATCGAGCCCATCCACGTGACCCACTCGCTGGTGGATTGCGTGGCCCTGGCCATTGAAACACCCGTCGGCATCGTGATTCATAGCGGCGACTTCAAAATCGACCTCGCTCCGTTGGACGAAAAGGCCTTCGATCTGCACGCCTTCGCCGAATACGGCAAGCGCGGCGTGCTGGCGCTGCTGCAGGACTCGACCAATGTCGAAAGACCCGGCTACACACCCAGCGAGCGGGCGGTGATTCCTCGCCTGGACGAGATCTTCACTCAAAGCAAGAAGAAGATGTTCTTCAGCTGCTTCTCGTCGTCCATCTACCGCATCCGCATCGCCATGGAGCTGGCGCGCAAGCACGGGCGCAAGGTGGCCGTGGTGGGCCGCTCCATGGTAGAGAGCACTGAGATTGCACAGGACCTTGGATACATCGAAGTGCCGCCGGGACTGTTGATCAATGCCGGCCAGATCCGCGACTTTCCTCCCGAGCAGATGATGGTCCTCATCAGCGGAACGCAGGGCGAGCCCTTGAGCGCTCTGAGCCGTGCCGCGGTCGACAACCACAAGCACGCGCACATCGAGCCTGGCGACACGGTGGTGCTCAGCTCGCGCATCATTCCCGGCAACGAGAAAGGGATCTTTCGCGTGATCGATCACCTGAGCCGGCGCGAAGCGAATGTGATCTACGACGACGGCCAGCATGGGCTGATCCACGTGAGCGGGCACGGCAGCCAGGAGGAGATGCGGCTGCTCATCAATTTGGTGCGCCCCAAGTTCTTCATCCCCGTTCACGGCGACTACCGCTATTTGCGGCGGCACGCGCAGTTGGCCATGGAGACAGGCGCGGTGGAACACGCCATGGTGCTCGAAGACGGCGACGTGCTGGAACTGGATCGCGACGACGCGCGCAAGCAGGAAAAAGTGACAGCGGGACGCATCCTCATTGATTCCGGCTCGTCGATCGACGTGGTGGAGGATCTGGTCATCCGCGACCGGCGCATCCTCTCGGAGGACGGCGTGGTGTTGGCGGTGCTGGCCATCAATAAGAAGACGGGCAAAGTTGAGCGGGAGCCGGAAGTACTGATGCGCGGGTTCGGCGGGGCCGACATCACCGACGAGGCGCGCGAGACGGTGCTCAAAACCCTCGATGGGCTAAGCACCGAGCAGAAGTCGGACTACGGCGTGGTGAATGAGCGGGTACGCGTGGAGCTGAAGCGGGTAATCCAGAAAAGCACGGGTCGGCGGCCCATGATCATGCCGGTGATCCTGGAAATTTAGAGCGGTCCAAAGCCAACCTGGCGCTCCCGCTAAGAAAAAATGGCATCTTCATCATGAAGATGCCATTTTGCTTTATAAATCCCGAGTGTGTGTTGGATCAGCGCGCGGCTGTAAAAGCGAATTTCAGGCCACCAGAGCCGGCTGCACTGGCCGCGCGGGCAATTCGGGCGGGGAATCTGCCGTAATATCTGGGGTGTGTTGCTCGGTCTGCCCCGCCGACGGGCGAGTCGCGGTGCGGCACGGCATCGAACGCTTGACGATAAACACCTCGCCCAGCGACAGGCGGGCATTTCCCTCCAGGTCGATGAAGCCGGCCTTGCTTTCCTTGCACAGCTCCTGCGCTTCCGGCGAAAGATACGGCGCGATAAGGACGGGCGTAGCCCCGCCGGCACGCTCAGCCGTCTCTTCGTGCAGTTGGCGCAGCGCCGCGCGAAGATAGCGCGGGCTCGCGTAAGGTTTCACTTCGCAAGCGAGCAAATGGCTGTGGCCAAACACATCCACGTCTGCCACGAGTTCGGCTGCACGGCCACGGCGCGGCGATTTGTGCCGGATTTCCTTGAGCTTGATCACAGACACCTGTCCGAGAACGGCCGTCAGCGCTTCGACCGCCCTCGCTTCCAATTCATTCGCCGGAGCTACGGTCTTCATGGGGGATCTCTCTTTCTTCTCAAATTCTTCTTGACAAACCAGCAATCAGAAAAACGCTGCCTGCGCGGTCACCGAATTCACGCCGCCGACGCGCAAGCCGCCAATAGTCTGCCTCTTTGAATCATTTCCGCAGCCGAAGACGTGGCGCTTGAGCCCGTGCGCTCGCGTGGACGCTGCGCAGCCTGCGGCTCGTCCAAGCTGGCAGGGCCAAGGATGAACGAATTTTCACCGGACGGGATCATGGCCATCGGCTCGGACGCCTGGCCGTTTAAGTTGCGCACTTTCGATTCCAGCCAAAGGCAAAGTCTGGGATCGTGAATTTCCGGCTGGCCATTCCAGAAATCCGGAGCCAGCCAACACTCGATGCGGAGATGATCGAGCTGCAATTCGATCTCCCGAACTCCTTTACGGAAATAGCGCCGCACATTGCCGGCGCCTACAAACAACCCTGTGACGCGATGTCCGCTGCACTGAGATGTCACCACCATTCGCATTTCCTCCCGCTGATGCCTGCGAAGGCCAACGATGAATTGGAAACCCGGCTACGGGCTTCCAGGGGGACTCAAAGCCTGCAGCATCAAGCGGCGAAAGCGGGGGCAAAAAGTGAAGAAGCCCAATGCCGGCTGCAGGATCAAATTAATTTCAGTGGGCATTCCCAAGGAGCCCTGCGACATTCCCGGCCGGCGAATGCAAGGACAGTACACGTACAGTGGCGGCAAAAAGTGCATGCCTGACAACACACAAGTCCATGATGTCGCCGATCGAGGAGGGGGAGAGGAGCGAAGGCCAGGATGGAGGCTTTGACGGTCTTGCAGCGGTCACCCTGACCGCCAGCGGTCTTTTCCCTCACAATCTGTCTGTGGAAATCTTGACTCGGTTGATACCCCTTGTCAAGACATTTGGATGAATCTGTGAACAAGAATAATTGTATCTTGTGGAAATCTTTTCCCAATCTCTGTGCAAAGACCGCGCGGCCACGCAACCAGCAGCGACATTGCTACCGGCGGCTCGGCGAAGGCTCATCCGAGAAGATCTGTCCGTCACGAATGTGCACAACTCGATGTGCGAATTGGGCAATATCGGCCTCGTGCGTGACAAGAACGATCGTGTTGCCGCGGGCATGCAGCTGATCGAAGAGCGCCATGATCTCAAGGCCGGTCTTGGAATCGAGGTTGCCGGTGGGTTCGTCGGCCAGGATGATCGAGGGATTATTCACGAGGGCGCGCGCAATAGCGACGCGTTGGCGTTGACCGCCTGACAGCTCATTTGGTTTGTGCATCATGCGTGATTCCAGTCCCACTTCAGTCAGTGTCTGTTTGGCTCGCGCGATGCGATCGGAGGCGGGGGTACCGTTATAGATAAGGGGCAGCTCCACATTGTGTAAAGCCGAAGCACGCGCCAGGAGATTGAACGTCTGGAAGACGAAACCGATCTCCTTGTTGCGGATGCGCGCCAACTGGTCGTCGTCGAGCTCGCTGACCAGCTGGCCGTTGAGCCAGTAACGCCCTTGCGAAGGCGTGTCGAGGCACCCGATCAGGTTCATCAGAGTGGACTTGCCTGAGCCTGACGGCCCCATGATAGCGACATATTCATTGTGGCGAATGCGCAGCGAGACGCCGCGCAGCGCCTGCACCTGTTGCTCTGAGCCCATGTCGTAGGTTCGCCAGAGATTCTCGACCACGATCACGTCGTCAGGCGGGATCACTTCGGTCTGCTCCAGTTCCGCTACGCCAATATGGTTCAGTGCCATGCTTTCCTCAGTCGAGACAGAAATCAGGCCGCTTTCTGCTCCCTGCTCCCCAATCCCTGTTCTTCTCAACTTGCCACGTTGCCGGCCGCAGTTCCGCCTGACGTGGAGGTGCCGGCCTTATCCCGTTTGAGTAGCGAGCCTCCCTTGAGGTCGCGCAATGTCTTGTACGGGCCGGTGACGATTTCCTGGCCCGCAGTGACGCCGGAAAGCACTTCGATGTCGGTGGCCCCCGTGATGCCGGTGGTGACGGGAACAAACTTCGCGCGCAAGCGCCCATGCGGGTCCTTATCGACCACGAAGACGCCTTGCACCGGATTGGGTTTGGTGGGAGCCGAGTTCGATGTCGCTGCTTGCACGCCGCCCTTGGGTTTCTCCACATCGGTGGCCGGATCGTGCATCACCAGTGCCTGAATGGGCAGACTGAGAGCGTCGTTCTTGTGCGCAGTGGTGATCTTCGCCGTGCAGGAAAGGCCGGGTCGCAGCTCGTCAGAAGGACCGTCGAGCGTCACCACGACCTTGAAGTCCTTGGCCTCCTCGGTGCCGGTGGTGGACTGCGAGGTGGCCACGCCGGTGGAGCGCAACAGCGCCTGATCGCCCACCAGGGTCACGTGGCCCTTGAAGACCTTGTTGGGCAGCGCGTCCACCGTCACGTCGGCAGGCTGGCCGATTTGCACGTTCACGATGTCGGTTTCATCCACCTTCACCTCGGCGGTGATGATGCTCATGTCGGCCAGCGTCATCAGCGTGGAGCCTTCGGTGTTCTGGATGCCCTCGACTACGGTTTCGCCTTCGCGCACTGGCTCGTTGGTCACAATGCCGTCAAATGGCGCGATAGCGATGGTGCGATTAAGCAGATCTCTGTTCACCTGCAGATTGGCTTCCTGCGTGTGCAGATGGCCGCGCGCTGAGTCCGTGTTCGCCTTGGCCTGGTTCACGCCGGCCACGGCCTGGTCCACCGAAGCGACATCCAGATCGTAGGCCGCCTTCTTGGAGTCATAGTCCTGCTTGTCCATGATTCCGTCTTTGTAGAGTTCCTGGGCGCGGTCCCAGTCAAGTTTCTTCTGCTCCAGGTCGGCCTGAGCATGCACCAGGTTGGCTTCGGCGGTCTTTTCCGCAGCAATGTACGAGGCGATGTCGGTTTTGGCCGCATCGATGGTGGCTTGCTGACCCTGCACGTTCGCTTCCTGCTGCACATTCTCAATGGACGCCACCACCTCGCCCTGCTTTACACGCTCGCCTTCCTTCACGTAGAGATGCGTGACGCGGCCCATGGCGGTTGCGCCCACGTTCACATAGGTTTTGGGTTTGATCTGGCCTGTGCCGCTGATGATGGTCGACAGCTCTTCGTGCACCACCTTGGCGGTAAGAACTTTGGTGTAACCCGATTGCTGCCTGACGACCATGGCAACCACGAGACCCACAACCACAAGCACGGCCAGCACAATGAGAATGATCTTCTTCATGACGGTTTATAAAGTTTCGGGCACTCCTTTCCAGTGTACGCGAGGGGCGGCCTAAACGTTCCGTAAATTCGGATTTACAGTAAGCGGCGTAGTGCCTCAAAGCGGCCCGCCAACCCCCGAAGCGCCGCAGCAAAAATACCTGCAAACTGCCGGTCCGTGCGCCAAAAAGCGATGAATCCCCAGCTTGGACGGGAGCGGATAGGTCAAGGCGAGCCGAAGGGCACAGAACTAGGGGGGTTTTGCCGCCCAAAACCCGCTTTCCAGGTGACGTCGGCGGCCCAGAAGCGTCCAAGGGAACGGCCGCTCCGCGGATAGCCTTGCCCGGACCTTCAAGTAACCGTAAAATAAAGAATCGCAGGAGTATTCTGGCAATGACGTTGAACAGCCGCCGTCTTCTCGTGACAGCTCTTGGTTGCGGCCTGCTTTCCATTCCCGTCGCCCGTCTGGCGGCCCAGCAGAACGCCGCACCGGCCCCAACCTCGCCACAGGCCCAACCTTCCACGAGCCAGGATCAGGGTCAGGACACCGATCCGCTCAAGCGGCAGCTCTCCGACAAGGAACGGGCCAGGGCGCAAAAGGCTCTGCGGCAGGAGTTGAAGGGCCCTTACAAGAAGTGGCTTGACGAAGACGTGGCCTACATTATTTCCGACGATGAGCGAAAAGCCTTCATGAGCCTGAGCAACGATGAGGAGCGTGAAGCCTTTATTGAGAACTTCTGGCTGCGTCGCAATCCCGATCCCGATTCGCCTGAAAACGAGTTCCGCGAAGAACACTACCGGCGCATCCAGTACGCCAACGATCACTATGCGGCCGGCAAGCCCGGATGGAAGACCGACCGCGGCCACATCTATATTGCTTTCGGACCTCCCGACAGCACCGACTCCCATCCTTCGGGCGGCTTGTACGAGCGGCCTATGGACGAGGGCGGCGGCGAGACCTCCACGTTCCCGTTCGAAGTGTGGCATTACCGTTATCTCGAGGGCATCGGCGAGAACATCGACATCGAGTTCGTCGACACCTGCCAGTGCGGCGACTATCACTTCACGATCGACCGCAGCGAAAAGGACGCCCTCAAGTACGTGCCCGGCGCCGGCCTCACCGAGTGGGAAGAGATGAACCACCAGGACAAGACCGACCGCTTCAAGGGCGGTGGCTTGGAGCAGTTGGGCACCGGCCCCATGGGCGGCGCCAACCAGGGCAAAGAATTCGACCGCATCGAGCTGGCCTCCAAGTTGTTCGCACCGCCGCCCGTCAAGTTTAAGGATCTTGAAACCGATCTCGATGAATACAACTCCACTCACAAGCTTCTTTCGGGTCCGGTCTTTCCCTTCGATGTCCGCGTCGACTACGTAAAGGTGACCGACAGCATGGACATGGTGCCCATCACCCTGCAACTGCGCAACCGCGACATCACGTTTGTCACCAAGGACGGCGTCTCCAAGGGTGAAGTGCATGTTCTGGGCAGGGTAACCACCATCATGCACAAGACAGTGCAGACCTTTGAGAACACAGTTGAAGTGGAAGAGCCGTCGGAACTGCTCGACAAGGCTCGCGACCGCTTGAATGTTTACTGGAAGGAACTGCCGCTGCAGCCTGGCTTGTACCGCCTCGACGTCGCCATCAAGGACGTGAATAACCCCGATCACGTGGGCATCTACGGAAAAGCAATCAATGTCCCCACGTTCGAGGACGAAAAGCTCGGCGCTTCTTCGCTGATCCTGGCCGACCAGATGTACACGGTTCCGTCGCGGCAAATCGGTGAGGACAATTTCATCATCGGCAACACCTTTGTCCGGCCGCGCGTAGCGGTGACCCCGGCCACGATTGTGAGCTTTAAGCGCAACCAGGACCTGAACTTCTGGATGCAGTTCTACAATCTGGGGATCAATGAGGCAACCAAGAGTAACTCAGCAACGGTTACCTACGAGATTACGGATGCAGCTACCGGCGCAGTCATCCTTGACAAGCAATTGGAATCAAAAGACTTAGGTGCTCACAGCGACCAATTGACAGTGGAAAAATCGCTGCCCATCGCCGGCCTTTCGCCGGGCAAGTACAAGGTGACTGTGACCTTAAATGATGCCATCTCAAAACAAGAGATTGCACAATCGGCTCCGTTTGTCGTCGAATAGTGGAATATCCCGCGCAAGCGTGAGCCAGACCCGAGAATCTGGCCACTTGCGCAGCTTGAGATTTTGAGGATCGTTGCCAGGGACGCGGCGGAGATTTCAGATTTGCAGATGAAGCATATCGCCTATCTCGCCGGTTTCGCCGTGCTGATTGCTATGGGGACCGCTCCCGGATACGGAGCGGGAGCGTCATCCGTGTCGGGAACGGTAAGCGATTCGGCCGGAGTGCCGCAGATCGGCGCCCAGGTCCAGTTGCTGCGCTCCGACATGAGCGTGGTGGCCAGTGTCTCCACTGACAGCCGGGGAAGGTTCCTCATCGCATCGCTGATGCCGGGACGCTACGCGCTGAAGGCGATGGGACCCTCCTTCCTGCCTGCCCTGCGCGAAAACGTGAGACTGGTGCGCGGCAGCACCGTCGTGAATCTGACCCTGAACACCCTCTACGAAGTCATTCAATGGCTGCCCGCTGACCCGCGCGACGGCGCATCGCAAAAGGACGATTGGGCCTGGACGCTTCGCTCGGCCGCCAATCGGCCCTTGCTGCGCTGGCTTGAGGATGGCCCGCTGATGGTGGTCTCCGACGGATCGGGCGCAGCGCCCAAGCTGAAGGCGCGCCTGATGGCCACGGGCCAGGAGGGATCGTTTGGCGAGAGCGGCGAGCGCATCACTGCCGCCGTGGAAGATACACCCAACGACAGCCGCGAGTTGCTGGCGCGCGTAGACTTTGCGCCCGACACCGATGAAGGCATGGAATCGATGCTGGGCTTCCGTCAGGATCTGGGATTCGCCGGATCGGTTGAGTCTGTGGCCGCAATCTCCATTGAGCCGGAGATTGAGGGAGCGGGGAACCAGGGTCTTGAGGTCGCTGCAGTGCGCAGCGAAGAAGACATGCACCTGGGCCCGGCGCTTGAGGCCGAGGTAGGCTCGAATGAGATGGTCGGCCGCCTCGCCGGGCCGGCTCCAAATACTGTCACCGCCGCGTTGCCATTTGCCACGGTGCAGTGGGGCAATGGCGATACGCGCATCCACTACCGCATGGCCACCATGATTCAGGATCAGGGAGACAACGAGGCTGCGGCTGGACTTCCTGCGCTTGCCGAGCGCAACGGCAACCTGGTCATCGAGCGCGGCCTCCATCAGGAGATCGGTTGGCAGCGGACGACGAATGCCTCGGGCATGGCCATCCTGGTCTACTCCGACCACGTCGCGGATCCTGTTTTGCAGGCGTTGTGCCACTTCGGAGCGGCCGATCCTGCCGTTGCCGGCGTACTCTTTGACCCGGCCAGCGGCTTGATGCGCGCCGCCGGACCGGCGTTTTCGGCCGCCGGCGTGCAAGCCAGCGTGGAGCGGCGCATGCCGGGCGGAAACCAGATTCGACTCAGCTATCGCAGCGGCGATGCGCTGGTGATGCCGGCGTTGGCCCAGCCTGCTTCGCTTGGCCAGTTGCTTGCTCTTGCGCACCCGCACCGCGCGCAAACCTACGCCATCGCTCTTTCTGGCACCCTCGACGGCACGGGAACGCAGTGGCGCGCCAGCTATAGTTGGCAATCGGATGACACGGTCACCGAAGTGGCCCCATTCGCGCAGGATGTGTCCGCGCCGTTCTTCAACATACATCTAGCGCAGCCCATCCACGTCACCCGCGACGGATCGGCCGGCCTTGAAGCGCTGATCGACGTGAGAAACCTGCTGGCCGAAGGCTACCGGCCCTACATTCTCAGCGACGGTTCCTTGCTGCTGTTCGCTCAGGATCAGCGCGCCGTGCGCGCCGGCCT
>JASHYS010000287.1 GCA_030042915.1 Acidobacteriaceae bacterium | reverse complement strand
GGCTGGCGCGAGGAGCGGACCGGACTGCATGAACTCGAGTTCATCGAAACGCGACGGCATTGGTTTACCGGAACGGTTCCGCACGATACGGAGGGGTCGGTCCATGTGCTGAATCTGGTGGAAGGCGAGGAAGTCCTGGTGGAGAGCCCCAGCGGCGCCTTTGCTCCTTTTCCCGTTCACTATGTGGAGACTTTCATTGTGCCGGCATCGGTGGGCCGCTACACAGTCAGGCCGATTGGCCCAAACTCGAGCCGCGAACACGGAACCATTGAGGCCCGCGTTCGCATGTGACCGATTTCAATTGCCCCAGTGGGCAGTCCACGAATCGGCGTCCGGGTCGATGGTGATCGTGCCTGCCTCCGCGTTGCGTTTTGCGGCGCCTTCCAAGCGAGCGAGGCTCAGGCCTTCGCCCAAAGTTTCGGGAATCTCGACGGTCTCAGGAGGTTGAGGGCTTTTTTCCCGTTCGAAGCGTACCCTCCAACCGCGAGCGCCTGAAGGTTCGGCGATGAGCGAAATGCGGCCGAAGCGCGTCGGCGTTTGGCTCAAGGAGAACGGAGAGCGCTCCTTTAGATCTGAAGGCATAATGCCTGCCAGGAGCCGAAGCTTTGCGCCATCCTCGAGCACCAGCATGTGACGCAGATAGCGAATGCACTCGGCGCTGGCCCAGTTATGAGGCATATCGCCCCAATCACCGCCCAGGAGAGCATTCTGCAGCGGTTGCTCTTCGCGCCAGGCGTAGAGAGGCGAGGCATGGTTTAGAAATCCCGTAAACGTACGATGCGCCCACGCACGCAAGCCTGCCCATAAATAGACTTCGGCCACGAACGCCGCGTTGTAATTCCACACTGCTTCATGCCGCAACCATCCTGTCTCGGCAGGAATATCTTCCTGCGTGCATGCCTGCATTAAGGCGATGTGGCCGCGCACGACAGGATCGTCTTTGGCGAAGACCAGGCCGGGAAAGATGGCATGGGACAGCGCCCATTGTGCGCTTTGTGGGCGCGGACGGTCCCACTCGTCCTCCCGCATCTGCGGGTCTTCACGCATGAGCATGGGCAGATAGGTAAACCCGCGAGGATCGCGAACCATTTGCGCTTGAACCGCAGCATCAAACGCTGATCGCAATTCACTGTAGAAGCTTGCGGCGCGATCCAGGTCCGGCAGGTGCAGCTTTTCATTTGCCCGGGCGACGGCTTGCAGCCCCGCGAGGGTCCACACCGTATTCGTGAACTCGTAGCAGACGCCGGCAATGCCTCCGTCGGGGAAGCCAGGCGCGAGAATTCCATAACGTCCATTCGGCGAGTTGCCTGTGCGCGCCTCATCGCGGAGCTGGATCAGGAATTCGATGGCGTGGCCCACATTGGGGGCGAGCGCGCGCAGCATGTCCCAACTCTGCTTCAACTCGCAGGCGCGCACCAGCGTGAACATCGCGATCGCTGTGTCTTTCCAATGCTCCTTGCCGCCAGAGGCGATGATCTGCCCCGTCGCCACTTGTTGTTTCCATTCGGCAAGCAGTCCCTGATCGGCGGCCTCATCGTAGCCGAGATATCGCGCGGCTTCGAGCAGGAAATTACCATCAACGATCCAGAGGCCGCGATAGACGGTGGGACCTACCTGAAAAACCAGCCGTCCATCCTTCTGTTCACGCGCCTGCTGGATGTTGCGCGCACACGCGCGAAGGAAATCACCCTTTTGCGACGGAACCGAGATTTTGACGTTCGCTCCGAAGGGCTGCCATAGTTGCCACCAGGCGCGCGTTTCGTCGAGGAGTGCATCCGGGTCCAGGGTCGCAAGCGGGTCAACAGAACTTTTCGCCTGCGGCATTCGGAAAAAGTAGCGCAAGGGGCGGGTGCGGCTTGCAGTTCCGTGCTCGAGCGTAAGACGAAAACCGCCCTCTTCAAGGAACCAGGTATTATCCCGCGCCTGGTTGTCGAGCGGGATGCAAATCATCCAGAGTTCCGTTGACTGCCCGCGCAAGACTTCCGTTACGATGCCATCCTTGGGTTTGAGGTGATAATCCTGGCAACTACGAATCCTCACCAATGGCGCCGCCACTACATCTTCGCTCTTCGCGCGAATCTCCATCAGGACGTTATCGACGCGCCCTTCGCGTTCGCGCCGGCTTGCGAATGCGATGAGTTCGATGGTCGCGGACGGGCGATCGATCACCGTGTGTACGATGGGTACGCCTGGCGCCTCGAGCTTCTGGCTGACCCAGGAATCATTGGCCATGCCGGCCAGGGTGAATTCAACAATGGTCCCAAACTGGCCGATCGCCGCGAACTTGTCATTGGGAAAGTCGTACCGCAGGTCGCCGCGCTTTCCTACAACTGTTTTGGCAGGATCGTCAGGGAAGCAGATGGTGGACTGAAAGTCGCGAGGCGCGTAGCGGAAATCGATCGTGGCATTGAAATCGGGCTCGACCTCGGGGCTTTCGGAGATCCCAGCGCCTTCATCGGTTGCAGACGCGGGAGTCGCAACGCGAGTGAGGAGCGCAGCGGCTGCGCTTCGCGCAAGGAATGTGCGTCGATCGATACGCTGCATCTGCGGACTCCAACGAGACTACGGTTCGAAAGTGGCCCAGACGTTGGCAACGCGGTCAGGAAACGAAACCCATTGCAACTGCTCCGGGTTGGCCTGGAACTGTTTGTAGATGGGAGTTGCGGAATTCAAACCGAGCTCGGGATAGCGGCGTGGGCCTCGGATCTGCAGCGACGACTTGGAATAGCGAGGATTCGGCTGCCACTCGATGCGATTTTCGCGAAGCAGCGGAAACCAGGCCAGCCCTCCGCGGGATCTCACGTCGTCGTAGAGAAATCCGTACTGGCGCTCGCAGAGAGCGGCAAACACCATCGTCTCCGTGGCGCTCGCATTCACAACCATATGCGCCCAATCAGGAGGAACGACCACTTGGTCCCCCGGCTTTGCTTCAACCGCAATGCAGCGACCGGGATTGTCATCGACAAATTCCTGAGCGTAGATGACGGCCCGGCCTTGCCAGATTTCGAAAAGTTCCGGAGTGGATGCACCGCTATGCGGCGCCGCGGCATGGACATGTCCCTGACTGCGAACCGGCTCTTCACCCAGATGCCCACTGGCATAGGCAACAACTCCGAAGAGAAGAAAACGGCTGCGGAGTTCCGCGGCGTCGCCCAGTCTGCCTACATCCATGGCAATCGCGTAGACCGGGTCGGGTCCGGAGCAATCCGGATCGCGCAGGCTCTTGCGGATGTCATCCAGCCCGCGAAACTCCGGTTGCGGCCCAAAGACTCCGTCTCCGTAGTTAAAGGCGAGACTGCCTTCTCGGAGTCGAATGTCCAAGCCGAAATCGAATTGCGCGGGAGCCATTAGTTGCCTTCAAGAAGCACAGGCCGGCCATCCGATTCCACCAGACGAGCCCCGAATCCTCGCTGGGCGATGGACGCGTAATCATAACCGGCATCGCTCGGCCAGCAAGCCCACACCACCAGCGAAGAATTGCCGGTGTTGGAAATGCGATGCGCATTTTCTCCACGAACGTAGTGCAGGCTTCCGGGAGCCATCACTTCCGCCCATGTCCTTCGATCCGGAGTCATCTCGACCAGCATGCCGTTACCGGAGACTGTGCCGTAATACTCTGCTCGACTGCGATTGGAATGAAAATGGCCGTGAGTCATGAAATACTCGTCGCCCACTTTTCCCGGCTCGAGCACCGTTACGCCCCACCACAGGCCACCTTCGGTTCCCGGCTCGACTGGCGCCCACCATCGAACCCGGTACACCACACGGGCCGGATCCATCGCGGCAAGCGCGACACGATCGCTGAAAACCGCCTTCAAATCATGCAAGGTTTTGAAGCTCTCCTGGACCGGCTCGCCGGACATCGTCCCCTTGCACCAGTTCAAGAAAACTTCTGATGGCAGGTTGGCACGTTGCGGCGCCTGGCCGGCATCACGAAGAGATAATTCCATAGCAGGACGGAATTTTACCACAGTAAACTTTCGTTTGCAAGAATAACAATCATAAATGGAGTTCGTTTTTGCCAAATTCAGCGTATTCTTAGCTCGATTGACCCACCATTCGCACAAAATCCACTCCTCATGGCTAACTGCCTGTCACGAGCCGACGACAGCGGTTGCCAACTCTCGAAGCCGAAAAAAGATTGTTTTGGCAGCTTTCGAACATCGCAATTTTCGTATATCGTTACCTTTACGTTTCTTTCCTTGTCCGGGCTCTCGGTGTCTCTGCTGCCTTTGCGATTTACGAGTATTCTTTCGGCGATCAGCTTTGTCTTCGTCTGGAGGAATGGTTCCCGATGACAGAGGCAAGAGCCGGGAGGAAATTCAGCAATCCTTGGAGAAATGAAGGGTGCGAAGAACGATGAAGCGGAAACAAGCTATGAAAACCAGCGAGGATTTGCAAGACTCCCTGAGCAGAGAACCACAAGACAAGAGAACTCAGTTCATCCTTACTTCGCTTCAGGAAACCGGTTCAGTGGTGGTGGAAGAACTGGCGGAAAAACTCAATGTGACGGTGGTGACCATCCGCCGGGATCTCGATCATCTTGAACAGCAAGGACGATTGCGGCGGACTCACGGCGGAGCGGTCTCCATTGATCCGCTGTTCTACGAGCCTTTCAAAAAGGACCGCTCGTTTTTGGCGCAGGTTGAACGCCAGGCCAATGAGAAACGGCGTATCGGGCGTGCGGCAGCGGCTTTAATCTCTCCCGGAGAGACGATTGCCATCACGCCAGGCACCACCACGGCTGAAATCATTCGCGGCCTCCCCCTGAACAGCAGAATTACGGTGGTGACCAATACGGCCAACATCGCCATGGAGCTGTCGAAGCGAAAAGATGTAAATGTATTTGTCACCGGCGGCCACCTTCATGGTGAATGGTTTTCCCTGGTGGGGCCATCGGCGGTTCGCAGCCTCGAAAACATGATCATCCACACCATGTTCATCGGCGCCGACGGAATCGATCCGGTGTGGGGCCTGAGTTGCTTCAGCTCGGACGAGGCGGAACTGAACGCCGCAATGGTGCGCCGCTCCCGCAGGCACATTGCCGTCGCCGATCACACGAAGCTTGGGATCGTAGCCGACTGGCGAATTTGTGAGATCGGCACGTTGAACAAGTTGATTACCGACACCGGCGCAAGCGACGAAGTCGTTGAGCCATTCCAGAGTGCAGGCATCGAGGTGATTCGGGTCTGATGGCCGTTTCCGGTTGAGAAGACTTGACTCGCCCCTTTTAAATGCCCGATCAGACTTCCGATCGTTCTCCCTTTCAGCTTGCAAAGGATTACTTCCGATGAACCGCCGCGATTTTCTGATCAGTTCCTCCGCCGCATTGGCCCTTGGCCGAGAGGGCTCTCCGCTGCTTGCCCTGTCGCCGAAGTCGTTGTCGTCAATTCCGTCCCTCGCCGAGCTGGCCAGCATCCGCACGAGCTACGGGTTTATGGAATTGTTCAATCTCCCCATTGCGATGAACGATTGGGGTTATGCGCAGGCAGTCAAATCTGTCTCGGCACTGAACGCGATTGCATTTCCGCCTTACGCCTGCTGCGGCGTTCCAAATATTCCCTGGAGCCCCGGATATTTGAGGACATGTGAACTCTTCGTGGACGGGCGATTCGTAGCCCTTTCCGACAACCCTGCTGAGGCGATCACTTATCAATGGTTTCCTCACCGCGTGCTCAGAGAGCAGCGGGTTGGCGATTTGCAGCTTCGGACTACGATGTTTCTCCCGCAAGAAATGCGCGCGGTGGCGCAGGCGATCGAGGTCCGCAACCTCGGCACTGCAAGCCGTGAGGTCGAGCTTGGGTTCGATCTGCGCGGTGGTGTGATTCGCAGAGATAGCGCCTGGTTCAACGAACTCCCCGGCGAGGGCGACAACCATGTAGCGTGGAGCGCGGCGCAGGGCCGGCTGACGTTCGTTGCAACGCACTCCCAAGCCGCATGTGTGCAGGGAATCCACCCACCTGCGCAGGAGATCAACGGCGGCAACCTGCTGGGCTATCACCTGCGGCTGCGACCTGGTGAGAAGCTGGAATTGCATTTTGTCGCGACCATTGCAGCAACGGCTGTCGAGGCCGAGGCTATGCACGATCGGCTGCAGTCCGAATTCGCCACTCTTGACGAGCAAAACGAGCAGGCATTTGAGAACCTCGTTCAGGCTGCATTCACTCCGGGAAACAGCGCATTCTCCGGGCACCTTCCACAATTAAAGACCGAGAGCGAGACTCTCTGGAATCTCTATGCCAACGGCCTGAAGAACCTGCTCACCGCGCGGCGCCGTTCGCCGGATTCTGCGTATGGGCCAACCCACCTTACGCTCAGCGGACATGTTCTGCCTACCCTTAGTTTTCCCTGGGACACTGCGCTCAGCAGCCTGAGTTTGGCATTACTCGATCCGCAGCCGCTTCGTAATCTCGTTGAGATCTGGTTCGAGCGCGACATGCACCAGCACCTGGCGACCGATTATATTTCGGGCGAGGCTGTCGGTCCTTGGTACGGCGTAAACGACATGGCAATTGTCCGCTGCGCGCAGAACTATCTGCGTGTCAGCGGAGATTTTGCATGGCTCGACAAAAGGATCGGAGATCAAAGCGCGCTCGATCATCTGCTCGATCACGCAACTTACTGGAAGAAGCTGGTCAAGGCCGGGAATGGGCTTGCGGATTACGGAGAAATCTCAAATCTCCTTGAAGTCGTCAGCACCTATTTGCATGAAGTTGCCGGCATGAATGCGGGCAATGTTTCGAGCATGCGGTTTGTAGCGCAACTGCTTGAGCACCGCGGCCGGGAGCAGGAAGCTTCAAAACTGCGCTCGGAGGCTACCGAACTTGCCGCACGCATCAACCGCCTGCTCTATGTGCAGGGCAAAGGCTGGTGGCGCTGCGGGCAACCGGATGGAACTTTCAACGAGGTCCGCCACTGCTATGACTTTTTGGCTGTCCTCGACAATATGAGCGAAGATTTGCCTGCCGATCAAAGGCGCGAAATGGCGCATTACTTCTGGTCGCAGCTTGCTTCGAAAAAATGGATGCGCGCCCTGGCCAGCGGCGATCCCGACGCGACCTGGAACGTGCGGCCCGACCACAGTTGTCTGGGAGCTTATGCAGCGTGGCCGCCGATGTGCGCCAAGGGCCTTTTCAAGATCGACACTGCGGCCACCATCGCGCCCTGGCTCAATGAAATCGCCAAGGCCGGAAATCAAGGCCCAATCGGACAAGCGCACTTCACTGAAGACGTTGTGCCGCCGTTGCACGGAGGGGCCTTCAAGGCTTCGGAGGATGCGCCTTATATCGAAGACTGGAGCTGCATTGCGGGTGGAACTTTCTCAGAGCTCGTGATCGATTCGATTTTCGGAGTAACATTCGGTCTCTTTGACGGATTGCACGCAACGCCGCGACTCGAACTCTTCGATCGGCGAGCACGCCTGGAGAACGTGCATTATCAGGGATCGGAATTCCAGGCCGGCGCCGAAGGTGTTGAACGGATGCATTAGCGAGTACGGCGCGATTTACTCAGGCCTTCAGGCAAAGACGCGCGCATCACTACTTGTCCTCATTCTGTTCGATTTTCGGCATGGGCATCCGAACAGCCTTGGGGAAATAGATATTCAAGTCGCTTGCCAGCCTGGGAACGTCAAAGGTGTTGCAGACGTAGGTGAAAACCAGGTCGCCGTGCTCAAACTCAGGATGTTCCTTGGCTGCATAGCAAAACGTATTCTTATCGTAGCCGGGATTCTGAAGCTGCATTTCGGGCACTTTGAAGATCACCTGTCCCTCGGTCCACGGTCCCAGTGACGTGGGAGCTGTGCGCAGCAGAATGCGGCTCGAGAATCCTACCGGCTCAAACATTACGGCAAGCCAGCGGCCCAATTCAGCATGATAGCGAATGGAAAGCTCGGGCGAGCCCTTCTGCATGACGGCCTTTGCTGAAGCGGGATCAAAGCCATCGCGCCACTGACCGTCGCCGGCAAGATACTGCAGACTTTTGGAGGGATCGCGCAAGCTGCTGAAAGGAAGCCGTGTTGCCAGCAGCGGCCGCTGTCCGTCTTCTTTGAGCGCAAACAGGAGCTCGAATTCGTGATCCCTTGCCGCAGCAGCGGATGGATAGGCGTGCGCACCGTCGGGAACCAGCGGGAAGTAATCGATCTTCCACGATTGAGGATCGGGCCCCGGCGAAGAGATGTGCGCCAGGTCGGTCCCACAGGTTTCAAATGCCATGGCCTGTGACTGTGCGGGCGCATCGCGCACGCACAACAACGTAACCCACAGATCGGGTCCGACTACGAACCCGTCCATTGCCCAATACCAGGTGTGCGGATGCTGGGCAGCAAAAAAATCTGCGGGCTGGCCGGCGGCATTCTTCCGGATGAAATAGTGGAGCTTCCATTCCCCGTGGACGCACGTAGAAATGCCGATGCTGTTGCGAACCATGATTGGCGTGTTGTTGTTCACTGTCCGCTGCTCGCCGTAGAGTGTGTCTCCAAAGATCCACACATCGCGTCCATCTGCAAGAGGAATGGAATAGGCAGCGTCGGCACCAAGCCAGCCCTGTGGCATTCCATGCTGGAGTGGAAAGGCCGGAGTACACGGGCCGGAGGCAAATGCGCCGCGACTTACCAGCAGAAGGCCCAAACATGCAAGAATCACTCGGCAACGAGCCCGAACCCTCTTTTCTCGGGCCACTGATGCGCGACTAGCCTTATTTTTGATGTGCATTGAAGCTCCGAAAGGATAGGTGCGGCCGAGCGCGGTGACGGATGAAACCCATCGCACATGGATGGAGGGCGCCGAGCGAGAGGGAAGACCTATCGCTCGGCGGTTCATATAAAGGAGTTCGTCCGGCCCTAGAAGAGTATCTTCAGCGACAGTTGGATCTGCCGCGCTGTGCCGGAGCCAACTAGGGTATTGTCCTCACCGGCGATGGTCTCGCCGACCGTCGTGAATGCTGTATTGACTTCCGGTAAGCCAGTCGTCGAGTTAATGGTGCAGGTCGCTGGGCTGGTTCCGCTAGCCAAGGTTATGCTGGAACAGATTCCCATGTTGCCGGGGTTGCCGAAGTTCGGGTGATTGAGGATGTTGAAGAGATCGCCGCGGAACTGCACCTTCAGCCTCTCAGTCACCGGGAAATTTTTCATCCCGGAAAAATCCCACTGGAAGAAGTTGGGCCCAGGAAGGCTGTTCCGCGGAGCCGTCCCGAAGGTCGAGGGATCGCCAGGGCTGGCATTGTAGGCCGGTTCCACCGCATATGCATTCAGGTTGTAGTGCGTAGGCTTGGTGACGCCGTCGCCCGTCCACGAGCCGCCTGGATTCAGGCGAGAGACTCCAGAGACGGTATTAGGCCGCGTGGGCAGCCCGAAGAACGTACCGGTCAGGGTTGGGTTCAGCGCGTCCCCGGTGCGCGTCTGCACGATGCTTGACGTTTGCCAACCTCCCAGAACTGTACGCTCCAGCAGGTTCGCACTCTTTAACTCGGGGAAGTTATAAGTCACGCTGCCGGTGAGGTTATGACGAATGTCCCAGTCGGCGTTGCCCATATCCTTCTTCAGGTCGTAGGGATCGGAGGGGTTGTTGAGGAAATTCACCATGTCGTTGATCACGTGCGACCATGTGTAATTGGCTTCGAAATTGAGCTTGCCGACGTTGTGGCGTGCCTGCACCTGCAGGGAATGGTAGCTTCCGCTCAGTTCACAGGCTTCGAAGTTTTCGTTGGCGAAACCGGAGTACGGGCGATTATTGTCGTTCACGAAGTTCGCCGGATTCAGATTGAATCCCGCGAAATTCTGGCCGGCCTGCATGCGCTGGGTTTCGTACCCGACATAGTTGGCGGTCACTACGGTATTCCGCGATACCTCCTGCTGGATGCCGAACAGCCAGTTGTCTGAATAGGCATCGTGCACGTCAGAAGGCATGATGCTGACGTTTTCAGTGCCGGCAGGCAGAGCGGGGTTGGCCTCGGGGTATGCAATGGCCGCCTGAAAGACGTTGACGCTGTAACTTTGATACGCAGGAATATTCCCGACAAAGTTTGCGCCAAATTGGAGTGGCAGGTAGAACAAGCCGTAGTATGCATGGACAACGGTCTTACCGTGGCCAAGCGGATCGTAGCTCAACCCCAGACGAGGCGCTACATCCACGGTCGGTCCGTTGTACAGCGGCGCATTCGGCGAGTCGAACGATTGCGTCTTAAAATTGAAGTTTTGCTCCAGATTGTTCCTTGCGCTCCAAACCGTGTTGATGTCGGCCCGCAATCCCAGGTTCACTGTGAGACGCCTATTGATCCGCCAATCCCCCTGGGCATACAGATCCCAATTGGAATTCTTTTCGTCCGCGAACGTTGGGAATCCAATCTTGGAGAGGATGAATGGCGAATCGCTCTCTAAAGAATCGAAGCTGCCAAATTCAAATTCCTGCTGCGGACGCAGCCACTCGCCCAGGCGATTGAGTTGAATCTGAGTGCCAAACTTGAACGTCCGGCTTCCCGCGGTCTTGGTGGCGTTGTCCAGAATATCGATGGTTGAGTCATCGTTTATCTGATTGAAGGTCGCCGGACCGGGGAGACTTCCAAGATTGGTGAAGAACCCCTCGAAACCGACGAGTGGCTGCGGCGTGTTGGAATTGGTATCGGAATGAAACTTCTGCACGGCCACGCTGACTTCATTGATTAACGTGGCGGTAAACGTGTGGGTTTCGTCAACCACTCCGTATTGATTCACCAGGGCAAGCGGCGAAGTCTGACCCTCGTTTAACCCGTAGGTCTGGTCGGTCAGCCCGTCGTCGATGGTGTAGCGGGCGAAGATGCGATCGTTGCTGGCGACGTTATAGTCCACGCGAATCGCACCGCTGTTTTCACTTACGGTGGTGGGCAGAGCGGTGGGCTGGTAGACAAGGTCGCTTCCATTTTGCGGCAACGGATCGCCGAAGATATCGACATCTTCATAGGTAGGGGTTCCATTGGCGTTCTCAGGGTAGGTGCACGTGCCGCTGTAGCCGGGCGCGCCCACGATACCCTGGCAATTGGCCGGCAGAGGCGCCAATTGCGCCAACACCGGCTGCATCGCAGTATCGAACTGCGAACGAACATATGAGCTAAGAACCGTATTCAGCTTGTTGATCTGTGTGGTCTTCTGTTGAAGGCCCTCGTAGTTGCCGAAGAAGAAGAGCTTATTTCTCACAAAAGGGCCACCCAGATTACCGCCGAATTGATTCATGCGCAGCGGTACTTTGGGGTTCGTGAGTGAATTCGCGAAGTAATCCAACGCGTCAAGGGCGTCGTTGCGGAAGAAATCGAACATCTCGCCATGGAATTGATTTTTCCCGTCCTTGGTAATGATATTCATTTGCGGGCCCAGCGAATGTCCTACATCGGCGCTGTAGCCGCTGTTGGCAAAATCGATCTCCTGAACGCTGTCGACGCTGGCCCGCGTCATGCGGTTGGCCTCGTTGCCTTCGGTCTCGTCGAAGCCGCTGATGTCGGGCCGCGATGCGTTCTGGCCGTCCAACGTGACTTCGATGCCAGTCATGAAATTCTCCTGGCCGTTGATACTGCCCTGGAAGTAGCCGGTCGAATTCACAGAGCCCGGGGCAATGTTGAGAAAATCCATCACATCGCGCCCGTTGGTGGGCAGATCTTCAATCTGAGTTTCATTCAGGCTGGTTCCCGATGTGGCATTGCTCAAGTCAACGGAGGCGCTGGTTCCGGTGACCTCGACGCTCTCGTTCGCCGCCGCGACCGAAAGTTTCAAGTCGACGCGCGCAGTTGCGCCCACATTCAATCGAAACTCACTGCTTGTGTTCTTGTTGAATTGTCCGGCCTGAGCGCTCACGGTGTACATGCCGAAAGGCAGTGCCGGAACGGTATAGCTCCCATCGCTTCCGGTCTTGACGTTGGTCACGTTGCCCGTACCGGTATTGGTGATCGCCACCGCAGCCTGGGGTATCACAGCCCCTGAAGCATCGGTGACAACTCCTGTGATGGTGCCAGTGTCAAAGTTGCTGGCAGTTTGCGCGGCGAGCAAGCCTGCGAGCGAAATGAAAATAAGTGCGAAAAGCCCGCAGAAGGCGAGATTGACCCTTCTCCGGCTGACAAAACTCATCGGGTTTGCGAAGAAATGCGCGCACTGGTGCTCCGTCATCATTGTCCCCCTGAAACTCCGAGAAAAACCATCCGGATGATTTCGGAACAAAACTTAAGTCGTTCTGTTTCCAGCATAAAAGAGTACTTCTGATTTCTAAATTGTGTCAAGCGAAACTTTTTGCTTTCGCTTTCCGTGACTACGCACGTAGTCGGCTTTTCGCACTGGACCGGAAAAGGCCTGACGTCGAGGAAGAGCGCAAGATGGCGCAAGGGGTTGGGTGATGGCTTCAGAAGGTATACAAGTTACTGTAAACAAAAAACTAAATGGCGCAAGCTATGCGCCGTTGCTATTTTGATGGCGATGAATCGCTGCCTGGCTCGCGAAGCCGTAACAGGCGTCTGCCGCGCTCCTTTCGTTCCTCCTCCAGGCGCGCGGCAATTTCCAATTGCTGATCTGACTCCTGTTTGCGCCCCACTCGAGCCAGGGTGAGGCCCCAATAATAGTGAGCTTCCTGGATGGAGTCATCCAGGCTTACAGCCTGCTGCAGATGGGATATCGCTTCCGGATAGTGTTTCTGCTCGAATTCCACCCGTCCCAGCGCCGTCAGAGTGAGCGCGTCGGTCGGTTTGGCGTCAAGGGCATGCTGCAGGTTGCGCATTGCCGCATCGTAATCTCCCGCGTCCAGGTCCAGGAGTCCGAGCTGGTAGTAGGATTCGCTTTGCCTGGGGTCAAGCGCGATGGACTTCTCGAATTGCGGGCGTGCCTCGTCAAAACGCCCCAGCCCCGCAAGCGCCATCCCCAGTGCGCCATATCCTGAGGGATCGTCAGGGCGTAATTCCACGTACCGGGCAAACTGCTGGCGTGCATCGTCGAACCTGGCCCGATCCATCAAGGCGTATCCAAGGTAGAACACGGCAAGCGCATCGTCTTTGTGCAGCTTCAAGGTTTCTTGAAAGGCCTCGATGGCATCATCAATCAATGACCGCTTGAGCGCGGCAACGCCGAACTCGTACAGAACGTCTGCATTGTCGGGTGCATATTTCCTGGCCTCGAGCAAGAGTGAAACCGCAGAGTCTAGGTTGTTCTGTTGCGACGCGATCTTTGCCTGATCTCGCAAAATGTGAACCAGCCCGCCGGCCGCGTCTGTCCGCCCAGGATCGAGGCGCAGAGCTTCACGCAGCTCGGGAATGGCGTCTTGCGCGCGGCCTTCTTGCAGGTACAAAAGACCGAGGTGCGCGCGTCCGGGCGCAAAGTCGGGCTTCACCTTCACAACCTGGCCAAATAGTTCTTCCGCCTTGGTTGGTTGCTTCTCGAGTACTCGCACCACCCCGAGCAGATCGAGAGCGCGATAATCTGCGGGATTTGAGCGAAGGACCGATCGCAAATTTTTCTCGGCCAGATCGAGCTTGCCCGACGAGATTTCGTTGGCTGCGTCCTGCAATTGCGAAGGCGCGGGCGGGTGGCTTGCAGTCTGGGAAAAGGAGGCTGCACCCGGAACGAAACAGAGACCGACAAGAATGAAGGCGCGGCTCGCATTGGTCGAAGCGTGCATTTAACGATTCGTTTTATCGCTCCCAACCGGTTCAGTAACTGTTAAGATCGCATCCGCCTTCTGATTGGTCAAGATTTGACGAATGCCGCTGGGCCAGCGGATTTCGATCTCGCGGATGGAATCTGCGCTGCCCAATCCAAAATGGAGCCGTTTGTCGCTGGAAGACTGATAGCTTCCGGTGGTCGTGACGGTCGCGAATTGTTCTCCTTCGGAGGTGAGGATGCGCACCTGGGCGCCGATTGCGTCGCGATTGCTTTTCACTCCCACGAGCTTGAGCGTAACCCAGTGATTCGCAGTCTCGGTCTTGTTCAGCAGGACCCAGGCGGGCCCATCATTCGAAGTGACTACGGCATCCAGTCTTCCGTCGTTGTCGATGTCGCCGATGGCCAGGCCGCGCGCCGCCCATTGCTGATGGAACACATTGCCCGAAGCCGCCGAGACGTCGACGAACTTCTTGCCTTGCTCATTGTGCAAGAGTGAAGGGGACTCACGATAATGCAAGCTCGGCTCGCTCATCTCAATAATGTCCATGACGTGCGACTGCACGATCAAGAGATCTTTCCACCCGTCGTTGTCGTAGTCGATGAATCGTACGCCCCAGCCCGAATGCATCAGGGTGATGGGAGCCAGGCCGAGGACAGAAGTTGAGTAATCGAATGTGCCGTCCTTGAGATTCGTGAAGAGAGCGTATCGCTGGTGAGCCAAATCTGTAATCACGATGTCGGGCCAGCCATCGTTGTTGTAATCGCTGAAATCAACTCCCATTCCTGAGAAGCTCTTGCCGCTGCCGTCGAAACCGATGCCGGAGGCCATCCCAACCTCTTCGAACGTTCCATCGCCCCTATTGTGAAACAAGTATTGTTGAATGGCGTCGTTGGCAATCAGAATGTCCATCCAGCCATCGCGATCATAATCGGCGATGGCCACGCCGAGCCCCTTGCCCGGCTTGTCGATACCGGCGCGGTGTGACACTTCAGAGAATCTTCCGCCGCCATCGTTATGAAATAACAAGAGTGACTCAGGCTTGAACAAATCGGGATGACAATACGACCGGTTCCCGTTGGCATCCCGGCAGACGATATCATCAAAGTCCCACTGCATATACCGCGCGACAATCAGATCGAGCCGCCCGTCGCCGTCATAGTCCACCCAGGCGGCGCTGGTCATCCATCCCGAGCCTGCGACTCCCGCGGAATCGGTAACATCGGTGAACGTCCCATCGCCGTTGTTGTGATAGAGCGTGCCGCGCCCATACCCGGCCACATAGAGATCCTCGAATCCATCGTTGTCGTAGTCGCCTACGGCCACGCCAGTGGAGTAACCGAATCCGCTGAGGCCGGCTTTTTCCGTCACATCTTCGAAGGTTCCGTCAGGCTTCTGGTGGTAAAGCCGGTTCCAATATTCCGGTCCATCTTTCTTTGGAATGGTTGCTTTGGGCGTTGGGTCGGTGATGGGCGCACCGTTGGCAAGAAAGATGTCGAGACGGCCATCGTTGTCGTAATCGAAAAGCGCGACTCCGGAACCCATGGTCTCCGGAAGGTACTTCTTCGCGGTTGGAGACGCTCGCTGGCGAAAGCGAATGCCCAATTGTTCCGTGGCATCGATGAAACGTCCGGGTACTGGCTGCGTTTGGCCGTGCAACGGGAAGGCCCACTTGACGGCAATCGCGGCAATTGCCTTGAAAAAATCGCGTCTCCGCCATCCCGACGATCGAAGCAGCATCTCAAAGCTCCTGAATGCGAGCAGCTCAGATCGTCTGCCCCGTTTTGCAGAAAAGACTCTCTTTAACAAAGTTGCGATCTTGACTGTAACCGTTGTACCACGCATGCAAAGCGAAAGGCGAACCTGCTGGGTGCAGCGTTCACTTAGAGCGAGTTAGACCGGGATCATCAAAAAAGCGCCGGATCACAACCGCTCGTACAGTCTTCCCTGGCGTAGCTCAGGCGCAATTTCGGCCGACCGGATGATCGCTGTCACCCGCTGGTGCCATTGCTTATCGCGCCACATGCCCACAAACTGCGGCTCGCAGAAGTTGCTGCTCGCCATCGCCAGCCACCTTTGCGTCGAGGCAGCATGCTGCGCCCCGAGCGCACACAGCTCCTGCACCCAGTCCCATGTCAGCAGCGGCCAATCTTTGTAGTCCACCACGCCCCAGCATTCTGTGGTAATGAGCGGCATGCCGATCTTCCGCGAAACATCTGCGAAACTTTCGATGCCATCCAGCAGTCCCTTCTGCCAGTAGTCGGGCCGCGCCCTGTATACATCCGCCGCCTTCAGGCTGAGGTTTGTGTAGCCCCTGGCATCGAAGCGCTCGTACGCATAGCCGCATTGACGGTAGAACTCGCCGGAGTTCTGCTGGGCCATCCAGATGTGCGGATCGAGAAGATCGAAGTAACTCAGGTCGTGCCGCAAAAAGCTCTGCATGTCGCCGGTCGCCACCGAAAACAGTAGCGGCATATCCGGGTACCGCGCCCGCACCAGTGCAACGGCCTTCGGCATCCACTCGAGCGACACCGGCTGGTCCCACTCTCCGTAGGAAATATGCGGCTTCACAAACGGAGCCCAGTCGTCGCCGGGCCATTCGTTGCACAGATCGGTATAGAGAATCGCCTCGATGAGCCCCGCATCACGAATCAGGTCCAACGTCTTGATCCAGTTTTCGGCCATGACATCGGGTCCGGTAATCGTCATGCGGGTGTCGGCGTCGTCCTTGCGATACCAGGTGGAAAGGCCCACCATCACGCCGCGTTGCTTGCATTTGCCGATGAACTCAAACAGTGCCGGCAGCAGGACAACGCGATTCACGTCGGGAGATCCCCAGCACTGTGTGTTCCACTCCGGCCACAGCGTCCACGTTCTGTGTGGATCGGCCGCCAGTAAATGCGGAAACGCATCGATGCGCACCGCGTTGTAGCCGCGTTCGCAAAGATCGTCGAGCGCGCGATCCCAATCCTCGAAGCCCGCTCCTGGCCAGCGCCTTTCGATCCACGAAAACTCCCACATGGCGATCGCGCGGGGATGCTTGGCACCGCCAGCCGGCATCGCGTTCCGATGATCTGGCGCAGATTCCGCGCTTGCCTTCAAATCATCGGCTAATGCTCCTGCAAAAGCTGCCGAAGCCACCCCGCCCAAGAATTTTCTTCGATTCATGGCACTCTCCAGTCACGTCGGGCACATTGCAGGTTCACTCCGCGCGGCAGACGGGAAAAATAACCCCCCAAACAGCCGGCAACCTGGGGTGAAGCCGCTGTCCTCCAGATCAAAATCGCTGCCGGGTTCCGCGTTTTCGCCTAAAGGATAAACGATTCGCGACGCGCGTTGATTGGTCAAAGCAAGGGCACAGGCAAGATGCACGATCAGCAATCATGCGGGGTAATTCAACCGGATAGGGCTTTGGGCTGTAAATGAATTAGTAAATCGCGAGGGCTGCGTCCGATTCTTCGCGCTTCGACAACGACGATTCCCGAGCCTTGGCGTTGATGGTTTCGGCAATAATGCTTACGGCCGGCTCGACCGTAATGTTATCGTGATTGCCCGCGACTTCGATGCATTGAATGGAGCCGTGCACGACCGGCTTCCAACCGAGGAATTGGTCGAAATAAGGATCTGCGAAACGCTCTTTGCACCGGAACACGATTGCGTCGCCGTGAAAGGGGCGAGGAACGAACTGACTCGTAACCCCTCGGCCCCACAGCTCCATTGACTCCATGATCTGGAGTGAGCGGCCCGCGGAAGCCGGAATGGATTTGAGAATCGCGGGCAGTTCGGCCAGAGATCTCTTCTGCGGCCCTTTTCTCACAATTCGTTCGCCATGAAAATACATTGCCTTGAGGCGTCCCCAGGCATAACCAAACATAGGCGCCAGTTGCATGTGGCTGATTCTGCGCGCATGGAAAATTGTGCGCCGGTAGCAGTGACGCAAGAAAAGGGAAAGAGACTTCTGAGTTGATTGAAATCGGAGCTGGGCAGGATTTGCGATATCGACCAGGAACAGAGCGGATACTCCCTGCCCGGCCTCTTCGAGCAAGCAGGCCATCTCAAACGCCACCAGCGCGCCAAAGCAGTAACCGCCTAGCCAATAAGGCCCATTGGGCTGCACCTTGCGAATTTCATCGATGTAAAGGCGTGCCGCTTCCTGCAAGGATGCGCAAGGTTCCGAGCCGTCAAGGCCTTTATTCTGGATACTGTAAAACGGCACTTCCTTATCGAGAGCGTTCGCCAGGGGACGCATGCCGAGGGCGGTGCCCGCCGGCGCGCAGATGCAGAAGAAAGGTTGACACTCCAGACTGCCCGGCTGCATTTGCACCAGAATCGACTGTTGGTCTTCTTCGTGGTTTTCGAGCCAGGCAGCCAGGCGCTCGATGGTGGGAGCTTCAAGCAAGGCTCTCAGCGGCAAAGCCTCGCCGGGAACGATCTCCTGCACGCGCAACATGAGCTTGACTGCCAGCAACGAGTGCCCGCCGAGGTCGAAGAAGTTGTCGTGCCGCCCAACGGTATCGACCTTGAGCACATCAGCCCAGATGCTGGCAAGTTTGATTTCCATTTCGCCTTGGGGCGGCTCGTAATGGCGTGCGGAAGAAGCGCTACGATCCGGCGCAGGCAGAGCATTGCGGTCGAGCTTCCCATTCGGAGTCAAGGGGAAAGCTTCCAGTGCGACGAATGTGCTGGGAATCATGTACTCGGGCAGAGAGCGGGAAAGGTGGGATCGGATTTCGGTCGAACGCAGGGATTGCCGATCCGCATCGGCTACCCGGGTGTAATACGCCGCCAGCTGTTTGCCGCCTGTCGATGCCTCGCGCACCACGGCAACAGCCTGCGCGATTCCGGGCAGTGTCTTGAGTGTTTCCTCAATTTCGCCCAGTTCGATGCGATAACCCCGAAGCTTGACCTGATGGTCATTCCGGCCAAGGCACTCAATGTTGCCATCGGGACGGAAGCGTGCGAGGTCGCCGGTGCGATACATTTTCGCGCCGGCGCCGCGGAACGGATCGGCCAGGAATTTCTCGGCTGTCAGTTCCGGGCGGTTAAGGTATCCGCGCGCCAAGCCCTCGCCACCGATATACAAGTCTCCGGGAACTCCGATGGGAACGGGCTCGAGAAGCCGGTCCAGAATGTAAACCTGAGTGTTCGCGATCGGCCGGCCGATCAGGATCGGAGAGGGGCTCGAGGGGACTTTGAATGCGGTGGACCAGATCGTTGTTTCCGTCGGCCCGTAGAGGTTCCATAGGAGCTTGACCAGGGGGCCCAGTTGGGCGGCGATCCCGGGCGGCATGGCTTCGCCGGTGCACACCGCCTGCAACTCCCGCTCGCCTTTCCAGCCTGACTCAAGAAGCACCTGCCAGGTGACGGGCGTGGCCTGAAGAAAAGTGATCTTGTGGCGTTCAATCAATTCGCCGAGGAGGTTTCCGTCCGAAGCATCTTCGCGGGTTGCAATCACGATTTGCGCGCCCACCAGCAGCGGCAGCCACATGTCGGCTCCCGCGATATCAAACGAAATCGTCGTCACCGCCAGCAAACGGTCGCGCTCGCTCAGTTGCAACAGGTCACGCATCGACCAGAGCAGATTCGCCAGGGCTTTGCGCGGAACGGCGACTCCTTTGGGCTCACCGGTCGATCCCGAAGTGTAAAGGAGGTATGCGAGGTTTTCCCCGGTCACCGCGACCGAGAGATTATCAGAACCATGGGAACGCCAGGCGCGATCCTCGAGAAGAATCGTCGTTCCCGAAAAGGGCGGTAAATCATCACGAAGTTTCTGTTCCGTAATCAATACTCTCGGCTTGCTGTCGTCGAGCATGTATGCGAGCCGGCGCGGAGGAAAGAGAGGATCGAGCGGCAAATAAGCGGCCCCCGACTTGATGATCGCCAGAAGCGCAACCACCAGGAAAACCGAACGTCCCGCAAAAAGCGCGACAATTTCGTCCGGGCCCGCTCCATGCCGGCGCAATTCCTGAGCAAGGCGGTTGGCCAGATCATTCAGCTCCCGATAAGTGAGCTTTTCACTTCCATCCACCACGGCAATTGCATTGGGAGTCCGCTTCACCTGATCTTCAACGAGCGCCGCCAGCGAAACATCTTTTGGATACGCGGCTTCAGTTTGATTCCATTCGCGCAAAAGCCGATGGCGTTCGCCTGGGGGCACAATGCAAAGCTGATCGACTCGCTGCGTCTCGTCGGCCGCCATGGATTCGAGGACGGTGCGGTACGACTCGAGGTAGCGCTTGATGGTCTCTTGTTCAAAGAGCGAGGTTGCGTATTCGAGTCCGCCGGAGATGGTGTTACCGGTTTCCTTCAGATCGAGAAGGAGATCGAACTTGGCGGTCCTGGTCTGCAGCGGAATTGGTTCGACTTCAATCCCTGAAAAATTGAGAGGTTCCTGAAGATTGTTTTGCCAGGCAAACATCACCTGGAAGAGCGGTGAATGGGAGAGGCTGCGCACCGGATTGACGAGTTCGACCACACGCTCGAAAGGGATGTCCTGATTTTCGATCGCAGCCAGAGAGTGCGTCCTGGTCTGTTCAAGGAGGTCGACCACGGTAGGGGAGCCGCTGAGATCGAGCCGTACCACCAGGGTATTAACGAAGAAGCCGATCAAGTCGCGGATTTCATTCCGCGAGCGATTAGCGGCCGGCGTGCCGATCGGCACATCGGTTTGGCCGGAGAGACGCGACAGCAACGCCGCCCAGCCGGCCAGCAATGTCATGAACAGCGTAACCTGGCGTCGCCGGCTGAGCTCTTTGAGCCGTGCTGTCAGACGTTCATCCAGCAGCAGATTCTCGAAGGCGCCGGCATAGCTTTGCTGAACGGGACGTGGATGGTCTGCAGGAATCTCCAAAAGGGCGGGCGTGCCGGCCAACGCAGTCTTCCAGTAGGCAGCCTGTTGCCGCTGCGGTTTGCCTTCCATCCATCGCCGCTGCCAGACCGCATAGTCTGCATATTGCACCCGCAGATGGGGCAGGGGATCGTCATGCGCGTCAAGAAATGCCTCATATAAGAGCCTCAGCTCCCTGATCAGCAAAGGCGTGGACCATCCGTCCGAGGCAATGTGGTGGATGATCACTACCAGCACGTGCCGGTCGTCAGCAATTTGGATCAGCCTCGCGCGAAGCAGCGGCCCCGCCAGGAGGTCGAAGGGAGCGCTAGCTTCCGATTCGATGAGGCGATGGGCCTCTTCGGCCGCGTCGTGGGTACCGCGAAGGTCATCTTCGACGAGCCGAATCCGGCTTTCCTCAACAGGGCGGATCACCTGCACCGGTTCAGCGTCCTGCACCATGAACGTGGTGCGCAAGGCTTCATGTCGCGCCACAATGCGATCAAGCGCCCGGCGAAGAACGGCGTGATTCAACGGGCCCTTCAGGCGGAGGACGAGGGGAACATGATAGGCCTCGCTTCCTCCCTCCATCTGCGCTAAAAACCAAAGCCTCTGCTGCGCAAACGATAGCGGCAATTTGCTATCCCTTGGAGTGTGGCGGATGCCCTCGGCGAGTTGATCAGATTTGGCGGAGCCGTTTTGAAGAATTCTGAGAATCTCCGGCGTTTGCTCGGCAAGTTCAGCGCGAAGCTGCGGAGTCATAACTCTGGCTGGAGCGTTGCATCGCAGCCGGCCTTCGTGGACGGACACCTCAACATTCAACGTACGTAACTTGGCAAGGAATCCCGCGGTCGTCGACTCGCTCACGGCTCCCATCTCCTTACGAGGAGCTTTGTCAAAAACGGACACAAGTTCAGCCATTGATCAGGCTCGCGAGCATTGCACTCGCTTGGGGCCCGACACGCGAAAACCGGGTTCAGGCTGATTCGCTGCGCTAAGAACAATCATAATGAAAAGTTGCATTGCCGGGAGGCCATTTCACGAGGAAATAAGTCGAGAAATGCCCAAATTTGCACAGCATTCAGACCTGTACCAGCGTTTGAGCGTATTGCGCCGATCAGGCCTCTATCCCAGGCCCGGGGGCTCTACGAGCCCCATAAACGGCGAAAGAGGTTGATCCATCCTGACGCGGGAACTCCCTCGATTGAATAGCACTTTGGTATCACCGACTTCATAAACTCCGTGGTATCTTGGAGACAATTTCTTCGGGTCCAATCGCGTGTTTGCGATGATCGTGTGAAGATCTCGCGGATGGGTGGCGAAAAACCTCCAGCGGGTTATCCGGCGCTCGGGAAGGGAACCGGATTGGTTGAGGCAACAGCTGAGATGCCCCGGAAAACAGGTGAGTCTTGCCTCAACTCAATGGTTGTCACCAATGAAAGCCCCTCGAATAGCGCCCCAACAGCGAGACATCGTCATTGAGATCTGGAAGCAGACTCTGGCCGTTTCAGAGATCGATCTCGACCGGGGCTTTGCCGATCTGGGTGGGACCTCATTATCAGCCAACCGGTTCGTGAGTGAACTGGAGCGGCGGCTCGGCGTGAATGTTCCCGTGATGCGAGTTTTTGAGTATCCCACCTTGCGCATGCTCCTGCGCTATCTCATCGAAGGAGTCCAAACCAGCCCGAGCTCCGCAAGGCCGGCGCGTACGAGGAGTGAGGTGGCGGTACCCGAGGCCGTTCGAGGGGGACATGACATCGCAATTGTCGGCATGGCGTGCCGCTTTCCGGGCGCGAGGAATATTGATGAATTCTGGGCGAACCTGCTCGACGGCCGCGACACCATCACGATCTTGAGCGGCGATCAGCTGAGCCCCGCGGTTCCACCCGAGCTGCGGGATGATCCGCGCTACGTGCGCGCCGCGGGACTCATCGACCAGCCGTATGGAATGGACGCGGAGTTCTTCGGGATGAACCCGATGGAGGCCAAGCTAACCGACCCGCAGCAGCGGGTTCTGCTGGAGACGGCCTGGCAGGCACTGGAACACGCGGGAGAAGCAGTGGGCAGGCTGCCGGAGCGCACGGCGGTTTACGCGGGCACCGAGGACAACAGCTACTACCGCTCTGAAATTGTGGTATTTCCTGAGGCTGAACGGCGCGCCGGTCGCTTTGCCGTGATGACGGGCAACGAGAAAGATTATGTTGCCATGCGCATTGCGCACAAACTCAACCTGAAAGGCCCCGCGGTGAGTGTGCACACGGCGTGCTCCACCTCGCTGGTCGCCGTCATCATGGCGTGCAAGAGCCTGCGTTATGGCGAGTGTGACCTGGCGCTGGCCGGGGGAGCCTCGGTCCATTTCCCGACGCCGGAGGGCTATCACTACCAGAAGGGAGGGGTCTTCAGCTCCGACGGCCATAGCCGGCCGTTCGATCGCGCAGCGCAGGGAACGAATTTCACTGACGGCTCAGGGATGGTGGTGCTCAAGCGCATCGAGGATGCGATCCGCGATCGCAACACCATCTTTGCGGTGATCAAGGGCGGAGCCATCAACAGCGATGGCGGAGAAAAGGCATCGTTTTCCGCCCCCAGCGTGACTGGGCAGGCAAATTGCATCCGCGACGCCCTGGCCGATGCGGCCATCGACGCAGGGACCATCCAGTATGTGGAAGCGCATGGGACGGCGACGCCGGTGGGCGACCCGGTGGAAGTGCAGGGATTGCGCCTGGCCTTTGCATCGCGGAAGGAGCCGGAGAAGCTGCAGTATTGCGGAATCGGATCGGTAAAGAGCAATATCGGCCACACCACAGCTGCCGCAGGCGTGGCCGGCCTCATCAAAACCGCGCTGGCGTTGCGGCACGGGGTGATTCCCGCGACGGTGCATTTCACGAGCCCGAACCCTGCGCTTGATTTGGAAAGCTCACCGTTCTATGTGGTAGGAAGCAAGCTGGACTGGCCGCGCAGCAAGGGGCGGCGGCGGGCGGGCCTGAGCTCGTTCGGCATCGGCGGCACCAATTCGCACGTGGTGCTTGAAGAGGCGCCTGCGCTTGAAGAAGCCGAGCGCGGAGTCGAGCGCCCTTTCGAAATCTGGCCGGTGTCGGCCAAATCCCTTGCACAGCGCGACCGTCTGGTTGCGGGATTGACCGCGGAGCGTTACTGGCCGCGCGATATTGCGCACACGCTGCAGTACGGGCGGGCGCGATTCCGGCATCGCGGCGCGCGCGTACGCCTGACGCAACTCGAAGCTGAAGACTTGCTTGTGCAGCCCTCACAGCAGGCATGCGAAGAACCGCGGGTTGCATTCATGTTTCCAGGGCAAGGTTCGCAGTACATCGAGATGGGCAAGAGCCTGTACGAGCAACTGCCGGAGTTTCGAGCCACGTTTGAGCGCTGCTGCCAGGTCCTGAGCGAGCAGATGGGGATGGACTTCAAGTCGTTTATCTTTGACCCGGCGAACCGGGAGACGCTGGAAGACACACGCTACACCCAGCCGGCACTGTTTGCCATTGAAGTGTCGCTGGGTCGGATGCTGGTGGATTGGGGTATTGAGCCGGAGTGGATGATCGGCCACAGCGTGGGCGAGTTTGTGGCGGCGCACCTGGCCAACGTATTTTCGCTTGAAGACGCACTGCGGCTGATCGCGACGCGCGGACGACTGATGGCCGGCCTGCCGCGCGGCCGCATGCTGGCGGTGCGCGGCGAGCTGGAAGCGGTGCTTGCCACGGCGGCAGAGCCGGTGGATATTGCCTCGCTGAACAGCCCCATCCATTGTGTCCTGTCGGGCAGCAACGAGCAGATAGCGCGCGTAGAGCAGAAGCTCGAGACCGCAGGAATCGCCTGCCGGCCGTTACACACGTCGCATGCGTTCCATTCGGCGATGATGGAGACGGTGGTCGCGCCGTTTCTCGAGTTTGCGCAGAGTGTGACCCTGCGCGCGCCGGAACGGAAAATTGTATCCACTGCGTCGGGCGAGCTGCTCACTGCGGCTCAGGCAACGGACCCGCATTATTGGGCCGGGCATCTGCGCAACACGGTGAAGTTCAGCCCGGCGCTTTTCCGCGCTCTGGAATTGGGCGCGAACGTCTTGCTTGAGGCCGGTCCGCGCACCACGCTGACCAGCCTGGCGGTGCAGCACTTTGCCAGCGCAACCAAGGGAGAACGTGTCGCGATTGCGATGCTGGCAGACAGTCCTGAAGCGCAGGCCGAAATCGGCGGCGTGGGCGTGGCGCTGGCGAAGTTGTGGTGCGCTGGGGTGGAACTGGAGTGGCAGAAGATCTGGTCCGGTGGACGGAAGGCGCCGCTGGCTTCGACGTACCCCTTCGAGCGCAAGGACTATCGCTTCTCTGAGGGCAGGCAGGCACAGCTGCGTTCCGTGAGGGAAAGCGAGCCGGAAACGGCGCCTGAGCCAAAAACTTCAGGGATGTCGGCTCTGGAAAGAACGGAATTGAACGGCGAAGACCCGCTGACAGCCGAGTTAGCCAGGCTTCTGGCCGAATGTTCGGGCCTCAATATTGACCAGCTCGACGCCACGTTCCTCGAACTCGGCTTCGATTCCCTGCTGATGATGCGGATCGCGACGCAACTCGCCGAGCGTTACGGCGTTGCGGCTTCACTGTCCGATCTGATGTTTAAAGTGAACACACTCAAGCGACTGAGCGAGTTCGTCCTCGCCCAGGCAGACTCCAAAAAGCTTCGGAATCGTGCGCCGGAAGCCGCGGCCAAGCCGGCAGAGCCCGAGCCGACCCTTGCGTTGCCTGACGGCGGGGCCCAGGGCGCGAAAGAAAAAGAGCCCAGCGGCAAGCCGTTACTTCGCGCAAAACAAGCGCAGCCTGTGGTGGGGGATTTCGGCGACGAAACCGCCATTCCCAGCACCAGGGCGATGCAGGAGATCTTCCACGCTTCTCTCGACTGCCGGCCCGCGTCGCGCGCCTTCAATCAGTCGATCTCGATCTTCCTCGAGGGCGAGCTTGATCGCGACGCGCTCTACTCGGCCCTTTTGAACCTGCTCGACAGGCACGAGGCATTGCGCGGGCGATTTTCCGCGGACGGAACCGAATTCCTGGTGCGCGAGCGCATCGCATTTGAACTGCCACTCATCGATCTGCGGAATCTAGCGGCGACCGCGCAGGAGACGGCACTTGACGAACTGATGGCGAAGGAAGTCGAGCACGTTTTCGATCTGCTGGAAGGGCCTCTGTTTCGAGCGTTTCTGGTGGCGCGCGGCGAACGCGACCATGTGCTGGTGTTCAACTGCCATCATGCCATTGTCGATGGATGGTCATTGAAGATCATTCTGGCCGAGCTGCCGCGCCTGTATTCGGATCTGGCGCAAGGGCGCGTGGTCACGGAATTGCCGGCTTCGGCTTCGTATGTCGAGTACGCGCGCCTTGCAGCCGGGCGCGAGCGTGACATGACAGAGAAGGTTCGCTCCTATTGGCGGCAGGTCTTTGCTGGCGGAGCGCCTAAGCTGGAGTTGCCGCTCGACGACAAGCGCCCGCTGCTTCGCAATTATGAGTCGCTGCGCGAGGACTTCTACGTAAACCAGCAAGCCTACGATGGACTGAAAGCAGCAGGGGCCAAGAACGGCCTCAGCCAGTTCGTCACACTGCTCTCCGCTTTCGCGCTTTACATCGGGCGCATCGCGGGACAAAATGATTTCGTCATCGGCGTGCCTTCCTCGGGGCAGATCGCCAACGGCAAGAGCGAGTTGCTGGGCCATGATTCGCGCATCTTGCCGATTCGCTTTGAAATCAGGGAAGAAGATACATTCGTTACCTTTGCGAAGCGGACAATGGAACGCTTCCTGGCTGGGTATGAACACCAGTGGATTACGCTTCCCGAAGTTTTGCAGGCGATCGACTTCGAAGTGGAAAAAAGCAGAGCGCCACTTGTCCAGGTGACATTCAGTTACGATCCCGGGATGGATGAAGGCGCGCTGACTTTTAAGGGCCTCAAGGCGCGTCATTTCTTTAATCTGCGGAGCGCAGAGACGTTCGAGATCGCGGTGAATTGCGTGGTGGAGAACAACGAGCTGATCTTGGAATGGGCATACAACCAGTCGCTCTTCGATCCGCTCGAGATGCATTTTCGGCTGAAGCAGTTTGAACAACTGATGGCATCGATCGCAGCGCAGCCGCACAGTCCTGTTGGCACTCTGCCCGTGGTACCGCAAGCACAAATCAGCGAGATGGATGCAAGCCTGAACTCGACTGCGATGGAGTTCGAGCGCGGTCTGTGCACCGATCAACTCATCGAACGCACCGTGCGGGAAAGACCGGACAAAATAGCCGTGGAGTGGGGATCGGAGCGTCTGACCTACGAACAATTATGGCGGCGCTCTGGTGAAGTTGCGGCGGCGCTGCTGCGCGAAGACCTGGGGCCGTTGCGGTTGGCCGGCGTGATGATGGAGCGTTCGGCCGATATGGTGGCTGTGCTGTTGGGGGTTTGGCGCGCTGGAGCGGCCTACGTACCGATGGACCCGGCGTATCCAATGGAGCGCCTGGACTATATGATCGAGCACTCCGGCATGCGCGTGCTGCTGACGCAGGGCGAAATCGGATGGAATCCGAAGCGGACCGTGAGAGCGATCGATGTCGGCGATCTGGAGGGACCTGGTGGTAATGGAAAGCTGACTGCGCCACACCGCCTGCCCAGCGACCTTGCCTACGTGATCTACACATCGGGCTCGACCGGGAAACCAAAAGGAGTGCAGATTCCACATTCCGCGCTGGTGAATTTCCTGACAACCATGCGCACGCAGCAGCCGGGCATTGCAGAACATGACCGGCTGCTGGCAGTCACCACGCTTTCGTTTGACATCGCCGGCCTGGAGTTATGGCTTCCTCTGCTGGTAGGCGCCACGACGGTGATTGCGGATCGTGCCATCGTGGTTGACGGCAGAGCCCTGGCGCATACTTTGCGTGAAGCCGGGATCACGTTCCTGCAAGCTACGCCTTCAACGTGGAGAGTTTTGTTGTCCGCGGGCTGGGAGGGTGACAGTAATTTGACTGCGCTCTGCGGCGGCGAGGCTTTGCCGCGCGACTTGGCGGCCATGTTGATGCCGCGCGTGGGCGCTTTATGGAACATGTACGGGCCAACCGAAACCACGATCTGGTCGACCATCGACCGCGTGACCGGGGACGAGATAACAATCGGCAAGCCTATCGGCAATACTCAGGCTTATGTGCTGGACCAAAATCGCAATTGGGTGCCGCGAGGTTGCCTGGGCGAACTCTGGCTGGCGGGAGAAGGCGTGGCGCGCGGTTACCTGGGCCGAGATGATTTGACGCGCGAACGCTTTGTAGCTAACCGGTTTACAGGGCGCGGACAGATGTACAAAACCGGCGACATCGTGCGGCTCAGGCGTGACGGCCGCATTGAGTACATCGGACGTAACGATTTTCAGGTGAAGGTGCGTGGATTTCGCATCGAACTGGGCGAAGTGCAGCTGGCGCTTACGCGGCTACCCGGAATTCAGCAGTGCGTGGTCGTTGTGCGGGAAAGAGAACCGGGCGATGCCCACCTGGTGGCTTTCTACACTGCAACTGGAACTGACGGGCCCACCGTGCAGGAACTACGTGACGGTCTGCGCCAATCGCTGCCGGAGTACATGGTGCCGAGCTGGTTTGTGCCACTGGAGAAGTTGCCATTGACGGACAACGGCAAAATCAACACCAGGCTGCTCCCCGATCCGTTTGCGGCAACCGTGAGTGTGGCCGCACGAGATTGATCGATTCGCGAGGTCTGGATTCCCATCGAGAGCGGTATCGATTGCACTGCGCCCAGCCCGTCCAGCAAGAAAAAAGCGGTCAGAGGCGGGCGCAAGCATCGCCCTCAATGAGCCAGTCCGCGCATACCGAAGAGAAGGTTATAATTGTGCGGCGATTATGACAAAACCAGAGATGGTTTCGGTTATAGCGTCACCGCCCCGAGGAGGATTTTGTGGAGGAAGTGCGGCTGGACGGACGATATCGGGCCTGGTGTTGGGCACCGGCTTCAGCCTGACGGGAGTCGGGACGGTCATGCTGGGTGTTCTGCTTCCGTCGCTGGCGCAGAGCTGGGGCCTGCGCGACGATGCGGCAGGATTTCTTTTCTTTCTCCAGTTCTCGGGTTCGGCGCTGGGAGCCGTGTTCACCGGCACCGGCCGTGTGTTCTCGCTGATGCGAGGCTACGGACTGCTGGCGGTGAGCAGCTGCGCGCTGATGTTTACAGGCCATCACTCGGCATTCGCGGTCTTTTTCTGCTTCGGGCTGGGGCTGGGCATGACGATGACTGCGACCAGTCTCTTGTTTTCAGACCGCTGGAGCAACGACCGGGCAGCCAAACTGGAAGCGCTGAATTTTGCATGGTCGGTGGGAGCGGCAGCAGCGCCCATGCTTATACTGCCATTCCTGGCAGCCTCGAGGCTGCGCCTGCTCTTTCTTGTCCTATTTGGATCATTTGTCGCGCTTCTCGCATGGGTGTGGTTGTGCGAGGCGCGGGATCGACCGCTCGCGCAGGGAGACGCGCCGCAGCCTTCGCGTGGCACCTTCCCGGCGTACTTGCTGCCATTGCTGATCCTTGCCGTCTGCTCCGTTGGCGTTGAAGCCTCACTCAGCGGCTGGTTGACCACCTACTCGCATCGCGCCGCTCCTCACGGCATGGCGCGTGCGGCTTTAGCCACATCGGTTTTCTGGATTGGCATGGTGCTGAGCCGGCTGGCGTTCTCCACGCGCATTTTGGCGAAGGTCGGGCGATACGCGGCACTGCACAGCGCACTCTGGGGTCTTGCGGCTGCGGTGGCGCTCCTCATCGGCGCTCGTAGTTCAACCGTCATTCTTCTGGCGTCGGGGATCTCCGGTTTGTGTCTCGGTCCCATCTATCCGCTCTTGCTGTCTTACCTGCTTGAGCGGACAGCGCGCGGCTGGATCTTTGCCGTAGTTGGGACGGGTTCAGCCCTCCTGCCCTGGCTCACGGGATTACTCTCGGCGCACTTTGGTTCACTGCGCTACGGGCTGATTGCGCCCTGCGGCGCCGCTGCAGTAATGATTCTGCTGCGCTGGTTGGGATTCAGGTGGGCGGCTGCGGACGGCTCAATCTCGCTTTCGCGCCCTTGAGGTGGACTACGTAGCAAATTCTGGACGAAAGCGCCGAGCGCGCCCAACGGCAACGATATCGAATCGCCGTCAAGAAAAATCGAATGTCTTGACGGGCCCGATGGAAGAAACTTGCCGGTGCGCGCCATGGGAGCCGCTTCTTGAGAATCCCATCAAATTCTGATATAAGTTATTACCAATAAATCACTTAAAATCACGTACACGATCCCTTGACAGCCGTCCCTTCGAAAGAGCTTAATCTTTAGTGCAAAGCAAAGTGGCACAATGATGATCTATGAGACAAACGTTTGTGTGATGCGCAATAAGCGCGCGAGACGGCGGCGTACGCGGGAGGACCGCTGGGCGGCGATGAGCAGGAGTTTGGCAGCTGCCGCTCTCTCGTGGATATTGCTGTGCATGGCCAGCTGCGGCGGGGGAAGCGGCGCCGGAGGCGGTGGCACCGTAATTACACCAACCGCGGCTACGCCGGTTTTAGGTCCCACTCCCGGGACGTACAACTCGGCGCAAAACGTAACGCTGACCGATTCCACTTCGGGAGCTTCAATCTATTACACAACCGACGGCACCACTCCCACCACCGCATCGACGCTCTACTCCGGCGTGATCCCTATTTCGTCGACTACGACAGTACAGGCAATTGCTGTCGCGTCTGGATACTCGAATAGCGCCGTGGCTTCGGGTACCTATACGCTTCAAGGATCGGGGCCAGTGGTATCGGTGGTTGAGAGCACGAACAGCCAGAACCTTCTGATGGCGTCCCAACCCAGCACCACATTCATCACCGATACGCTCGATGCCGGGAGCAGTACCATCACCGTCGATGCAGGACAGCAGTACCAAACCGTCGATGGCTTTGGCGCAGCGTTCACCGATTCGGCGGCCTATTTGTTGAACGAGGTGGCTGAAAAGAGCCAACTCACCAGCGCGATGAGCAATCTGTTTACACGCAACGGCTCTGGAATCGGCCTCAGCTTCATGCGCAACCCGATGGGTGCGACAGATATTGCGCGCTCCGTCTATTCGTTCGACGATCAGCCTGTAGGCGACACTGACCTGACGCTCTCAGATTTCTCGATTGCTCACGATCAAACAGACATCATTCCCATCATTCAGCAGGCTGAGTCGCTCAACCCGCAGATGAAGCTATTGGCGACGCCTTGGAGCCCTCCGGGTTGGATGAAGGACCCAAGTTCGATGAATCCGGTTTCGATGCTGGGGGGAACGTTGCTCATGAGCAGCGCGAATGAAACCGCCTTCGCTAATTACTTTGTTAAATATATCCAGGCATATGCGGCAGCAGGAATTAAGGTCGACTATATCGCGCTGCAAAACGAACCCCTGAATATTACAACGGCTTATCCCAGCATGGGAATGAGCGACTCAACGCAACTAGCTTTGCTACAAGGTTACGTGCTCCCGGCTCTCGCATCGAATAACATTTCGACGCCGGTTCTTGTATACGATCACAACTGGGATACACCGTCTTATCCAGAGTATGTACTGTCGGGCCTCACCACACAACAATTGAACCAGGTGGCCGGTACAGCGTGGCATGGCTACTCAGGGGTACCCGGAGCCCAGCAGACGGTCCAGAACATGTTCCCGTCGTTGGGGACATGGATGACCGAGCATTCGGGTGGAACCTGGATTGCAGATCAATTCACCTCCGACTTTCTTGAAATCACTCACGTACTTCGGAATGCGGGGAAGGCATATGTGAAGTGGAGCCTGGCGCTTGATGAGAACCTGGGGCCAAACCTCACGCAAGATGCAGGTCTTGGAGGCTGCGACACATGCACGCCGCTCGTGACAGTAAACAGCCAGACGGGCGCCATCACTTACGATGTGGAGTACTACACGCTCGGGCAGTACAGCAAATATGTGTTACCTGGGGCGATACGTATCTATTCCAGTAACACGCCGGCCATCGCGAGCGTAGCATTTCTCAATCCAGACGGTTCGACAGCGTTGATCGCATACAACAACTCCTCTACTAGCCAGCTCCTTCAGGTGCAATGGGGCGGAACCCTCTCATTCTCGTATACGCTTCCCGCGCAAGCCGGGGCGACATTTACGTGGTCTGGCACGCAGAGCGGGACGCCTACGACATCGGCAACCGCGCAGATACAGGGCTCAAGTTACAGCAGTGAAAGCGGCCTTCAGACCGAGAACACGGGCGATACGACGGGAGAATACGACCTCGGTTATCTCACTGCGGGCGGCTATGCCTTCTATAAAGACGTCGATTTCGGCGCTTCGGGTTCCGTGAGCGTTGTGGATGTGCGCACCGCAAGCGCAGGCAACGGTGGGTCGGCCTCTTTCTACCTTGACAGCATGAGCGGGTCCCCAATTGCCACGGCCACGCTGCCGGTAACGGGCGGGTGGCAGACCTGGGAAACTGTAAGCGCCTCCGTCACTCCCGTATCTGGGATTCATAACCTTTATGTTGTTTTTGGCGGAGGCGGAGCTACAGACAGCATATCTAACATAAACTGGTTCCAATTTCATTAGTTACACGACAGCCGATCGCGACAGGTCGATAACTAACTCATCGAACAAACTAACTTAAACAGGCT
>JASHYS010000286.1 GCA_030042915.1 Acidobacteriaceae bacterium | reverse complement strand
CACCGTGCTGGTGGCTGCGGCTGCCATCGCCGGCATCATTCCGGCGCGCCGCGCCGCCTCCATCGACCCCGTAAAGGCCCTGCGCGTGGAGTGAAGTGCACCCGCCCGCAAGAAAATTTCCCTGTAGCGCCGGCATCCTTGCCGGCTGTCGTGCGGGCATCCTTGCCCGGGTGCACGCGCCCTCTCATTGGGCGTTGTCATCCAGAGGAGGTCGCCGCGGTCGGGGTCCCGGCGGCAGGTCTTCGCCGATGGGGTGACGAGGCGACCGACGAAGGATCTGCGGCCGCTTTTCGGGTTGCCGGCGCCCCCGACCCCTCGCGTCCCGCGATGCATCTCCTCTTTGTTATCAAAGAATTTAGGCTCTTTTATTCCCCGAAAGTCGTATCGGCGCGACTCAAGTTGGTAATTCTTCGGTCCAGCAGTCAATGTGAAACTGGGTCCAACTTTAGATGTCTGAAGCCCGCTGATGTCCTAACCCCAATGGGAGCGCATCAGCGGGCTTCGTTTTTCTACCCGCCGATAGTGATACCTTGAATGCACCCCGGGATTCGATGCAACGACACAATCCTGTCGCCGAACTCCCTGCATCCTGAGCGGCGTTTCCCGCGGGTAGGGAGGCCACGCGATTGGCTACTGCGGCGCCGCAATCAACTGAAGGCTCGAATCTCGCCGGCTCCCTGCGCGCGTTTCACACTGAAAGCGGCCGCTCGCTGCTCGACTTGCTCGATGAATCGCCCCTTTTGCTTGTCTTTCTTCGCCACTTCTCCTGCGCCTTCTGCGCACAGGCACTCGACCGCGTTTCGCAGGTTCGGGCCCGGATTGAAGCCACGGGTGTGCGTCCCGTCTTCGTGCATCTCGGAACCCCGGAGCGGGCAAAGCCCTACTTCGACTACTACCGCCTCTCCGACGTGGAGCGCATCAGCAATCCCGATGCGACGCTCTATCAGCTTCCTTTCTTTGGCCTCTCGCGCAAAAACCCATATTTGCACTCGCTGCACCCGGCAGTCCTGCTGGGTTGGATCAAGGGCGCCCTGTTCAAATATGGAATCGGCATGATCAAGGAAGACGGCTACCAGATGCCGGGTGTCTTCTTTCTTAAAGATCGAAAGATCGTGCGCGCCTTTCGCCATCGCACCATCGCCGATGAGCCCGACTACCTCAAGATCGTCGGCGCCGGCTAGGCCTTTCGCTTCAACGATGAGGGCAGCCCGGCCAACAGCACGGCCTGCGCATTCCCTCTTTCAGCTCCGTGCACACTCTCTCCACGTGCTGCCTTCTGGTTTCAGGCTTTTTGACCGAGATCACCCAGCAGATCCATTCATTGCGCGCCAGCGGCGTAATATCCTCCCACTTTTCCCGCGCCGCCGGGTCCGATGCAAGAGCTTTCCGCAAATCTTCCGGCACCCGATGCACCACGCCCGTGGAGAGCTTTCCCTGCATGGCCCTACTTTACACTTCCGTCTGAACTTACTGCGCATGAAACCAAATCGCTTCTGGCCGAATCAAAATTCAGCATCATGAAGGCCAAGTCCTTCACCGAAAACATTGCCGAATCCAATCTCATTGCTGTCGAGTTGCTCATCACAGACGCAAAGGTTGCATTGACCCTTCTTGATTTAGCCGACAGCGCAGAGAGTGAAGAAACCAAATCTCGTCGCATCCGCGAGGCGTACCATGCCTACCTGAGCAATCTTTCTTTCCTGCGGCGGCTGAAGCCGACTGAGGAACAGCTGAAAATCCTGAGCAAAGAGATGAAGACTCTCAAAACTCGCCTCAAAGCGGCAAACGTGCCTATCGACTGAAAAAGGGGCTGCGGGCATCTGAGCGAACCGCGCAAGCCTCAATTTCTCGCCCTCTCACACAAGACATTGAAAACAAACGCCAAATTCTACCCGGCTGATTTGCAGATTATTTCCCCTCTTAGCCGCACAATGGGCTCAAAGGAGGTCGAGGAAGGCTTTCGTTGCATCGCCCCATAAGCCCCTCGGAAACAGATTCGGGGCAAAGCAAAGGCGAATTCGCCCGCGCAAAAAAATTCGACTATACCCCCCTGGGGTATGTTTTTGATGATAACTCTTTTGGAATCAGTAAACCGGTCCCGAAATGGCCCTTCAAATGCGCCGTTTTGGGCGTAAAATCGGGCCCTTTTGACCCGGAATTACCCCAAAATCGGCGGTTTTTCG
Organism: Acidobacteriaceae bacterium; assembly: GCA_030042915.1. The sequence goes on along the minus strand of JASHYS010000286.1, from coordinate 6,328 downwards.
TCGCGTTCGACTCGGGGCGACGAGACCACGCGAATGCTCTGTTACAGCTGCCTCTCCGTCACACCGCAGCGCTACCGCTAGGCCCGCCGTCCCAATTCGCGCGTGCGTTCGCATGCTTTTCGAAGCACGGTAGTTGTGCGCGCCGCTCGTCAATTCTTCGGCGTGATATCGGTGACCGGCAGGTCCCAGTGCCCGAGAAGAATTTCGAAGCGCCGCTGCTCTTCTTTCTTGTAGGTATCCTGGTCGGGCCATAGCTGTTTCATGAACGCGTCCTCGTCGGGGTTGGCGCTGGTGGCCGCGGTCGAGTCCTTGTAGACGATGGTCACGCGGTAGTCCCAGCGGCCGTCTTCGGTGGTGTGGTACGCGGGCTGCTCGATCTTGAGCGACAGAATGCGCCCGGTCGACTGGATCTTCTCAAGCAGCGGCCAGTGATTTTTCAAAAACAGGCTGAGGAATTCCTGCTGATGGCCCCACTGGCACTTGTAGTAGTACTCAATGGTGTAGGGCTGGCCGGCCGCAGTTTGCGTGGGCGCGCCCTGGGCAACGAGCGCGCGCGAACCGCACGCCACAAACGCCAAAGTCAGGACGGCAAGAAGAATTCTGCGCATAGATGCCTCCACTTGTGAGATGGAAGCAATTTTAGCGGGTCAGCGAGCCGGCGAGTCAGCCAGTCAGGCTCTTGGCTCCTGGCCCATCGTTCTCGCATGAAGAATCTGCGACCGGGTTCGGGTGTACGATGTGTCGATCGGAGGAGAAGATGGGTTTGCCTGGAAATGAGAACGATGCACGCCCTGAAATGCCCATTCGCGAGGGTTGGACCGATCGAACGGTTGATGAGAATGGCGAGCATTTTGAAATCTGGTACGAGGCAAGCGGAATGAGAACTCGAGTACTTGTGGCACGTGTGAGTCCTGCGGTCGATGGGATGCTTGGAGTCCAATTCCTCCTCGATCATCAAAATCCGCCAGTGAGCGACGCCAAGAGAGAAGCTATCAGGGAGATTGACTTTTACGTCAAGACTGCCAAGCCTGCATTCTGGCCCTACATGAGATACCATATCGGGACCTCATCGAACATCTATTCCGATGTCCATTGGGTGCTGAAGACCGCGAAGTATTGAGACTCACTCCGGCTTCAGGGGGTGGACGTTGGCGCGCAGCCAGGCGGCAAACTCCGGCTCGGAGACGGTGCCCTCGGCAACGGACAACATCGCAGTCACGCCGTCGCGATCGCTGGCGGTCAACTCGTAGCCGTTCTTGAGCAGAAAGGTTTCCGCCACAACCCACGCGGTTCGTTTGTTGCCATCGAAAAACGGATGATTGCGCGCGATGCCAATGGCGTAGGAGGCGGAGAGATCGGCGACATCGGGGCTGCCGTACGCTTTCAGGTTTTTCGGCCGCGCCAGGGCTGACTGCAGGAGCGGCAGATCTCGGATGCCGGCCAGGCCGCCGTGCTCCGCGATCTGTTCTTCGTGAAAGGCGAGGACGGAGCTTTCCTCAATCCATCTCCAGACCGGTCCGCTCATTTCGCGAGTTCGCGAAGCAGATCCCTGCGCTTGCGCATAACCTGGCTAGCCAGGGCCATGTCCTCCTCGAACTCGGGGTCGTAGGGCGTGATGCGCACGCCGTCGGGCGACTCGGTGAGGAAGACGGAATCGCCTTTTTGAATTTTGAGCCGGCTCAGGACTTCCTTGGGCAGGATGATCCCTGCCGAGCTGCCGATGGTTGTCACCTTGAGCTTGACCATGACCCGATCCTCCGCTCTTGTCATTCTAACAAATATTAGAACGAAGCGAGGAGGCAAAAATGAAAGGAGTTAGGAAGCGAGCGCCCTGCCATGTGACCAAAGTCCCCAGTCCCTATGCACTGCTGGGAGCGAAAAAACGATCTTGGGGATTGCGCGAGCGCTGAAAACCCGCTACTCTCAGGAACCTGAAGATAAAAAACGGCCCCCGTTTTTAACGGGGGCCAAGTTGCCTTGGTTCTCTCGCGTTGCGAGAGCTTGTTGGCGGCCTTACGGCGGGGTGGCCGTTGACACTAGAGCATAGCCTCGGGGGAGGATGGCCGCGATTTACGGCTGCTCCGTGCCAGCTGGAGGTGTAGCGCTTTGGGGTGACGCTCCACTCCGGGCCGCCAAACTGTTTTCCATCAACCGTAAATGCACCGTGTTCTTTCTTACCCGCTCCGGCTTTTGATCCGGATTGTCGGTGTTGTTCATCGCCATTTCGTTGCCGAGGGCGACCGCGTGCATGCGGTAGACGGGAATCTGGTGTTCGGTTACTAGATAGCGCTTGACTGCTTCAGCCAGGCGCTCGGAACTCTGGATGCCGACGCTGCCTGCGCCGGGCGAATGCGCTTCGATCTCGACGATGTACCCTTCGCGGCCAGCCAGGCTGGACGCCAGCTGATCAAGCGTCGTTTTGGAATCGGAGCTCAGCACGTCGCTGCCGGCACGAAACGTGATCTCCGCTTCAGTAATCTGGTGGTACTGGTCGAGCCCGTTGACGGTGTTGTTGATGTTGTCAACGTGCTGCGAAGCCTGCTGTGCAGTGTTGCTGGCGTTCTGCGCCTGCGAGTTGGCATTCTGCGCCATCTGGTTGGCCGCATCTGCCGACTGCTGCGCCTTCATGATTCCGGCTTGCGCCCGCGCATCCACGTCCCTGATGTCGCGCGCGTTCTTCGCGTTTACTTCATCGAGTTCTGACAAACGGTCGTTAATGGGATCGATCTGCTTCTTTACCCACTTTTTCCGCGCAAACGGATTGACACGACCCCAGAACCCCTCCTTCGGGGGAGTCAACGGCTGATCGGCCGTAGAGGAGGGCTGCTGTTGCGCCTGCGATGACGGCTGCTGTTGCGCCGCCGAAGAAGGAGTGCTTTGGGAATCCCCGGCTGAGGATTGCGCTTTCGCGCAAACAGGGATTGCAATCGCAGATGCCAGCGTCAAAATCGCGAGCTGGCGAGGGAACGAAATGAATTTGTTCAGTTTCTGGCTCATTGGGTCAGCCCCTCGAAAAGATAGGATGCTTGCCTTGAGACATGGATTGCTTATCTCACAGCTGGAACCTTACTCAGTTCCGCTTGCCCTCTCTTATTGCAAGGGTGGTGCCAAAGGAACGGTCCTCTCCTCCAAATCGCATATCTATTTTAATAAGAGATAGTTAGGAGGAGTCGATGACTCGAGAATGAGTCACCCAAAAGGCCCCTGTAAACAGCGGTATCGGGTAATTTTTTCCAGCTTAAGTACTTTCTACTCAGTAAGGAAGGCCGAATCCGGGTCAATCGAGGTCCCGGGCTACTTTAAATCCACGTGAATGATGCGGATTTCAGGGTACGCCCCATCCCAGTCCTGTGGCACGTTGTCGAAGATCAGCCGGAAATCTCGGTTGTCCCCTTGTTTGAGCGGAGCTGCCGACACGGGCTCCACATCAATATACGGTTCTCGCGTCCTGATCAGCATAAGGGGCTGCGTCTGGTTCCAGGCCACCTCGTGCGCCGGGTCGCGAAAAAGCACTTGCACCGTAATTCCGGTAACTGTCCTGGCTCCATTGTTCACAATCTCACCGTCGAGGTAGGTCGACTTTCCCCCGGCAAGATTCGCCGCTTCGCTCATGGCCAGATGGCTGAGGACGAGGTTGGCAGCATAGGGATCGGTGGGTGCGGAACTCGGCGTCACCGAAGAAGTATTTCTGCCATGCTCGAAGATCAGCACCACGCCGGCCAATATGGCCAGAACGATGGCCGCAGCCACCACCATCGGCAGCCAGCTTCGCTCCTGCTGCGGCGCAGGCCGCACAAGTTGTGGTCCCGTGCTCACGAGCGAGATTGTACACCCGCGTTTGCTTGAGAGCCGTCCCGTTTTCCCGCCCCGCCAACGCGCTCGAGATCTTCTGTTCTTGCGAACGAAACCATCGCCGGCTTTTCATCAAATTAGTCTCGATTTACGCGAATCCGCGGAAGCTCGAAAGCGTCTAAGCTGGTAAGAAAGTTGCGAGTTTGAATGTGGACCATCGCTGCTTCGGGACTTTTCAGCGAAGGAACCGGACGTGCGATGGATTCGTAACTTGAACTGAGCATCCCAAGGCAGGAAATATGCAGCCCTCCCCCATCTCCCCGACTGCCGCGCAGCACGTATCGCCGCCTGGTGTTACTCCACCCGCCAGCCAGCTGGCTGACAGGGCCTACCAGGTCCTCACTGTTATCGCCATGCTCCTGCTTCTGGCCAGTGTTTGGCTGTTCTGGTAGCGGGAGAGCCGTTTCACCCGAATCGCGCCCGCTTGATTCCCGTTTGACGGCAGTCTTTTCCTGTCATCTTTACGCTGATGCACATCTCCGAAAGGCGCGACAACATGCGGTCGCCAATGCGGTCGCCAAGTGTGGGTTCGCGTGCCGCCCGTTCGGCGTCGGTCAGGCGGCCGGCTCCGGCAGGCTGTTCCTCGTAATTTGTCGTGATAATGGTCGTTTGCCGGTCGTTGTACCTGGTGTTCAGGACCAGCGCCACGGTATCCCACACCCATTCATTGGGCTTTTGGGCGCCCAGATCGTCAAGCACCAGCACCTCGGCCGCGAAGACGGGCTTCAGCAGCTCCAGCTCCGTGGTCTTCACTTCGGGGTTATAGCTGTTCTGAATCTTCTTCAGCAGCTCGCGGTAATCGCAAAAGAGCCCCCTGGCTCCGCGCTCGCGGACCAGCCGCTGTAGAACGCCCACTCCCAGGTGTGTCTTGCCCACACCCATGGTTCCGGTAAACAGCAGCCCTTTGCCCGCGGTTCCTGCCGGGTACTCGTCGACAAACCGCCGCGCGGTGAGCAGCGCGTCGGCTAGCGATCGGTCGGCCCCGTGGTAAATCTCGAATGTATCGAGCGTGCACTCCTTGTAGCGCGCAGGAATCTGGGCGGCCTCAATCCGCCGCGCTTCGCGCTCTGCCTCCTGGCACTCGCACGGACGGCTCACCCACTTCCCAGCCGCGTCCACGACCCTTACCAGCCCCACGTCATCGCAAATCGAACATACCGTCATCGCTTTTTTCCAGCCTATCGCAGCGGGGTCTGTGGGGCTCCGGTGCACCTCAGGGACGCTGTGTGGAAAAGGCACGCGTCTCCGTTACAGCGTTTCAGCGTTCATGTTATCTCCGGAGTGAATCTCGTTTGAAATATCGCATTGCATTCCATCTCGCATCCCTTAATATAAGAAACGCAGAAACTCTCCGATCTCCCTTTCCCTGCGAGGCCCCATGAATCAAGCCAGGAAGTTGATTACGGTCTTTGTGTTTTGCTGCGCTGCTGCGTTTTCTTCGGCGCGCAGGGCGCTCGCCCAGGGCCCTTCCCCGAACGACACTCTTATTGCGCATCGCAACGCCATCGAGAAAGAGCTTGAGTCGGTGGCCATCATCGAGCGCAAGGTGATGGTGCCGATGCGCGACGGCAAGCGCATGCAGGCCGATATCTACCGGCCCAAAGACGAGTCGAAGAAATATCCCATCATCTTCGTCCGCACGCCTTACAACTTCAATTACTGGGATCTGGCGCTAGGCGCGCCTCGCGACATGACTGCCCCGCTCGACGCCGTCAAGCGCGGCTACATCTACATTGAGATGAATGAGCGCGGCCGCTACTTCTCAGAGGGCGAGTACGACATTCTCGGCGTGCCGCTCACTGACTCCGACGACGAGTTCGACTGGATGAGCGCGCAGCCGTGGACCACCGGTAAAGTCGGCCTCATCGGCTGCTCCTCCACCGCCGAGTGGCAGCTCAACGTGGCCTCGCGAGGCAACAAGGCATTGGCCGCCATCATCCCTGAAAGCTTCGGCGCAGGCGTGGGCCGCGTCGCGCCTTATTACGAGCAGGGCAACTGGTTCCGCGGCGGCGCGGTGCAGATGCTGTCTGTCCCATGGGTTTATGAATCGGGCCTTGAAACTACTGACGCCAAACCCAACTTTCCCGCAGGCACCTCGCAGCAGGCGCTGGTGACGGCTGCAAAATCCTGGGACCTCGCCGCGCATCCGCCCGCCGTCGACTGGTCGAAAGCTCTCTGGCATCTGCCCGAAAAGGACATCCTGGCCGCGCTGGGCGCTCCGCGCAGCATCTACACTGACACCACACCCTCCGGCCAACCGGGCATGATCGAGCGCGCTCCCAACGATCCCGCCTGGTACAAGGGCGGATTGTGGCACGACGACATGCGGATCAACGTTCCCGGCCTCTGGCTGATGACCTGGTACGACATCAGCGTGGGCCCCAACATTGCCGCCTACAACCGCGTCCGCCAGACCGCCGACCCCGCGGTCGCCGACGAGCAATACGCTGTCATTGCGCCTGTGCCGCACTGCAGC